>NZ_JBNGCO010000010.1:0-31024 GCF_049974805.1 Baaleninema sp. | reverse complement strand
AAGTGACTTGAAAAATCGGGTGTCGAACCTCAAACCGAGTACTCGTCACGCACCGACAAGTGACTTGAAAAATCGGGTGTCGAACCTCAAACCGAGTACTCGTCACGCACCGCCAACATCACCTCAACGCACCTCCGCAATCAACCCGACAATTTTATCGAGCAACTGCTCCGGTTCCATCGGTCGCGAGAGACAGTCGTTAGCGCCGCTGTCCAAACACTGCTCTAAAATATCCGGGGTTCCCGTCTCCGTCATCAACAGGATTTTCAACGACTGCATCGCCGGAAGTTGGCGCAACATGGAAATAAACTCGCATCCGTCCATCCCCGACAATCGTCGATCGACGATCGCCGCCACAGGTTTGAGGATTTCAATTTGTTCGAGAGCCGTGGAACTCTCTAACATCCAGATAGCGTGATATCCCGCCGCCGTCAACAAGTCGCAAATTAACGTCGCTTCTTCCTCACATTCGGCCACCAGAATCACCTGACCCTGAGTCGTAATGGCGGTTTTCACATGGCCTTTGGCGTGGCCGTTGCGGGGAACCGTATCGGCTTTGGTGTGTGTCGGTTGCGTGGGGATGCGAACCGTGAATTTCGAGCCGATACCCACTTGCGACTCTACAGAAATCGAGCCGCCGTGGAGTTCTACCAGTTGCTTCGTCAAGGCCAATCCCAACCCCATCCCGCCGTACTTGCGGGTATAGGTAGATTCCAACTGGCGGAAGGTTTGGAACAACAGGGATTGTTGCTCTTTGGGAATCCCGATTCCGGTATCTTCGATTTCAAACACGGCGTATTCGGCGTATCGAGAGATCCGCAAGGTGGCTCGGCCGCCTGTGGCGGTGAATTTAATGGCGTTGCTGAGGAGATTGAAGAGGATTTGACGGAGGCGATCGCGATCGGCCCGGAAGCGATCGCCTTTCTCCGTCAACTGCAAGTCTAAATCCAACCGAACGCCGTTGACCGCTGCGCGATCGACCATCATCCGCAACATCTGACGCCCCAGTTGCGTCAGGGAAAAGTCCGACACCTTCAACACGGTTTTCCCCGATTCGATTTGGGAGAGATCTAACAGGTCGTTAATCAACTCCATCAAATGTTCGCCACTGTTATAGATAGTTTGCAGATACTCCCGCTGTTTAGCGCTTAAATGTCCAAACGACCACCGCAGCAGCGTCGAAGACATTCCGATGATGCAGGTGAGGGGGGTTTTTAGTTCGTGGCCGATGGTGGCGAGAAATTCCGTGCGGGTTTGGCTGGCGGCTTGGGCGGCCACCAAGGCTTCTCGCAAATCTCGCGTTCGGCGATCGACCTGTTGCTCGAGAGTTTGTTTTTGCTGTTCGAGTTCGGCGTACAATTGCGCCTGGGTGATGGCTAAGCCGAAGCGATCGGCGATATGTTCGAGAAATTCTCGTTCGCGGCGTTGCCAAGTTCGGGGTTGATCGCACTGATGGGCGACAATGAGTCCCCAGAGTTCTTCGTTATCCCGGCCGTGGGTTTTGATGCGAATGGGGACTAAAAGCTGCGATCGCACTCGTCCCTGTTTCAGCAGGCGACGCCAGGGTTGGGACAACCCCCGCGCGGCGGACAAATCGTTGAGAACCAGGACTTCTCCGGTTTCGTATCGATCGCGGTCTTGGCTGAGCAAACTCCAGTCCGCCTCGGGCGGTAAAATCGAGGGAATGTCTTTGTCCGGCGTGCGACTTTCGTAAGTCATCCAGTCGTGGGCCGGTGCCGAAGGATTCCCCTGAGACGGATCGCGGGCGAAGCCGTCGAACTGGTAAACGGCCAGTCGATCGAGTTCCAGAAACCGCCGCACATGTTCGACGGTTCCCGAAATCAATTCCGGAAGTTCCACGCACTGGCGGGTTTGAGTCGTCACCTGTTCCAGTAGCCGTTCCTGTTCCACCTGTTGGCTGAGGGCGTCTTCTACCGGACGACAGGCTGAAGCCTCCTGAGAGCCAACGTCTTCGGCGAGAAGGGCGGCCAGTTCCAAGGCGAACTCGCTCTGACGGCGGGGGTCGTTAGTGCCGAGGGTGGCTAAGGCCCGTTCCCGTACCGCTTCATCGAGAGGCGTTTCCGCCCACAGACTATCGTCCGGTTGTAACGCGGCGGCGATGGTTTCGGGGTTGAAGGTCAAGCCCACTTCCATCGAGTCGTTTTCAGACGGCGAGGGGGACGGTTTCTCGGCCGTCCGGGTCTCGGACTGGGGCGGCCGGCGTTCCCCCAGCAACAGGGCGCTGAAACTCGGCGACAGGGCGAGGACGAAGCGCGTGGCGTTAGGCTTGCGAGCCACTGGGGGAGTCGCCACAGTGGTTTCAGTTAAAACGAACGAATTTTCGACCTCGAGAGCGACTGTCTGTTGTAATAAAGTGCGAAGTCGATCGAACGTAGTACTCAGCAACGTTCGGCAAACGAGATCGGGATGAGAGATATCCATCGGTTTATAAGATACGTCGAGCTGCAAGGGAAAGCTGCGCCAGCCTCGAGACGCGCATGGCAAGCCACAACAGTAGCGATCGCAGTCCACTAGACAACGAACTTGAATGTCTCGAACTTGATCTCGAGAGTTTTCCCTCGAATTCCCGTGTTTTCCAAAGAAGTCGAGTGGGGCAGGCAGCGGCGCGATCGCGCTTGCAAAGCACTTGAACAATACTTTCGGCCGCCAGGGATCGAGCCGTCGGCGAAACGCTCTATTACTATGCTAGTCTCAGTTTGAGTCCGATTGAAAAACGATCGTTTAAACTTAGGAATTGACCGAAAAAAGGCTCTGTGGCCGGCGAGATCGCCCTTCGCAGAAATCGATCGTTTTTTTTAAGATCTCGAGGGCGAGAATTGAGTTACGATTTCTTTAAGGTCGGTTCGCCGTTCGGACGATCGAAATCGTACCCCTCGGGGGGCATTTCTTCCCAAGTCCACGGCTCGAGGGTTTCGATCTCGAACACTTCGGCAAAGCGATCGAGCATCTGAGGCATCACTCCTTCGACCGTAACGCCGGGACGGAACTGAGCTAAGCTCCCCACCGGCTTGTCAGAAATCCCACAAGGGACGATTTTCTCGAAGCCGTCTAAATCGGGGCAGACGTTCAAGGCAAAACCGTGCATCGTAATCCACCGACTGACTTTAATGCCCAAGGCGGCCAGTTTGCGCCCTTCCAGCCAAACCCCTGTCAAGCCGGGAACGCGATCGCCCTCGAGTCCGTAATCCGAGAGTACGCGCAACACCACTTCTTCAAGCTGTCGTAAGTACCAGTGCAGGTCGCAGCGGTAGCGGTTTAGATTTAGAATAGGATACCCGACCAGTTGACCGGGACAATGATACGTGACCTCTCCCCCCCGTTCGATGCGATGGACTTCCCAGCCCGTCGCTTCGGGATCGAATTTCAGAAAGTCAGGGTTCGCCCCCCGACCGAGGGTATAAACCGGAGGATGTTCGAGTAACAGGAGTACATCGTCAAGGTCTGGGTTTTGACGCCGCCTCTCGACGAGCGATCGCTGCCAAGCCCAGGCGATCGCATAGGGGATCGGAGTTTTCACCCAGAAAGCACGAAGCACACGGGAAGGGATATTACTAGAAATCATAACAAAAATCAAGCAAAATTCAAGGCATTTTCGTGTCGATTTCGGAAAATCAAATCACGAATTGTCAAGGAATGCAAAGGATTCTAAAGTGTGTTCCAAGCGGTCTGCAATCCGCCATACAATAGAGAGTAAGAAAGCGAGGTCGACCAAAGTTCTTTCCTCAGAGTGTGAAGGTGCTGACAGAAGGCTTGAAAAGAAGCGGCAATGCCCGCCCCGCTTTGGGTAGAGTTGGAAGTCGGCCAAAAAATCCCCGAGGAAAACGACCGTCGCTTTCATTGAAGAAAGGGTTCTCGAGCGGGAAATTTCAAAGATGAAACTAGTTATCCAAGGCAAAAATATTGAAATCACCGATGCCATTCGCGACTATGTCAACGACAAAATTACTAAAGCGGTGAATCACTTCCAGAACCTGACAACTGAAGTGGACGTTCATCTTTCGGTCGCTCGCAATCCTCGCATCTCTACAAACCAATCGGCTGAGGTGACGATTTATGCCAACGGAACTGTGATTCGCGCTCAAGAAAGCACAGAATCCATGTACGCCAGCATCGATCTCGTCGCGAACAAAATCGCCCGTCAGTTGCGCAAGTACAAAGAAAAACGCAACCGCAAGATGCACGTTCCGCCCAAAACCAGCGAAACGGTGGCAGAAGCCCCGGTGGTGGACGATCTCATCGGCGATCGCACCGTGGAACTTCCCGAAGAAGTGGTTCGCACGAAATACTTTGCCATGCCTCCGATGAGCGTGCGGGAAGCCTTGGAACAACTGCAACTGGTCGATCACGATTTCTTCGTGTTCTGCAACGCCGAAACCGGTGAAATCAATGTGATTTACGAACGCAACCACGGCGGTTACGGCGTCATCCAACCCCGCAAAGCCCAAGAAAACGGCTACCTGCAAGACGACGAAATGTCGAAAGCGTCTTAACTCGAGTCCGTTGAGTTCAACGCCAGCGAATTTCTCCCCCCTCTGGAGTCAGCATATCGAGACAGAGACGCCTCACCCCGCGTCTCTGTCCGGTTTTCCGTTCGATCGCCTCCGAGCGCGATCGAACCACCCCTGCAACGACTGGCGACATTCAGCTTCGAGAACGCCCCCGAACACCTGCAAGCGGTGGTTCGAGACGGGGCTGTCTGGAATGTTAACAACAGTACGTACCGCCCCCGTTTTCGGTTCGTCCGCCCCGTACACCAACCGTCCCAACCGCGCCAAAACGATCGCCCCGGCACACATGGGACAGGGTTCGAGGGTGACGTAAAGCGTGCATTGCGTCAAATGCCAAGAATCTAACACTCGCCCCGCCTCTCGCAGGGCGAGAATTTCCGCGTGGGCAGTGGGATCGCGATCGCGTTCCCGGCGATTTTCCCCCGTAGCGAGAAGACTGTTGGTGCGATCGTCCACCACCACCGCCCCCACCGGAATTTCCCCCGCCTCACCCGCCGCCTGCGCCAACTCCAACGCCAGGCGCATCCAGTGTGAATCGATCGTCTTTGAATCGATCGTCATCGTTCGTTCCCCCAATTCGCCACTCGTCGTTCGCTGCTTGCTGTGCTGGCAGAAATAGATCCCCGGCATCTCGAAGATGCCGGGGATCTAGCCGACGCTGAAAAGCGATCGGCGAAAATCAATCGCCGCCTAATCGCGACTGTTGAGAGCAATCAACAGACGCAAAATGAAAATAAACAGGTTGATGTACGTCAGATACATCGACAGAGCCGCCGAAAGATACTGCTCGTTACGGTAAGTACGGGGCAGAACGAAAAAGTCCACCACCGCTACCCCAACAAACAGCAGAGTTCCGAAGCCGGAAATTCCCACCTCTAACCAAGTGGGGGTGAACACGCCGAAAAAGGAAAACAGCAGTTGTCCCACCAACACCACCAACAGGGCAACAACCCCCAGTTGAATGGTTTTCGTCAGAGCCATGCCGTCTTCTTCCGACAAGTTCGACCCAATTTGACGAGCGGCGATGAAGGTGACACCGCACCCTAACGCCGCGATACCGATGCCCGTGATGCCAACGCCGGGAGTTGCCAACGCCAAGGCTACCAAACCGCTGAGGGTATACCCGGATAGCAGGCTGTAGGCAGCCAACAGGGGTAAAGCGACGCTGTTATTTGCTTTTTCAGCAATGTTGCGAACGACGAAGAACAGAATGATTTCAAACACCAACGCCCCCCAGAAGGTGGGCATGAAGATGCCGGGGTTGCTGTTCAAAACGGTCAGTCCGCCGTAGGTTCCCACTGCCGTCAGCACTAAGCCGCCCCCGAGGAAGGGCAGGGCGTTAGCGACGACGTTCGGACCGACGATCGAATGTCCGCGAGCCTGCATCCAGGCTTCTCGGAAATTGCTCGTATTGCTCATAGGTGTCTCCTAACAGGATACGAACGGAAAAAGAGCTATCTTTATTCTCTTTATTGTCTCAAATTTCGGCGTTGGCGGGAATTTCGGATTGACGAACCCCACTTTTTGAGACAATTTGAAACGTTCGTTCGACTCTACTGGCTATGCTCGATTCTCAACTTCGCGGCTTAATCGTCTCCTGCCAAGCCCCCGCCGACTCTCCCCTTCACGACGCCGAGGTTATCGCGGCGATGGCGCAAGCCTCGGTTTTACGGGGGGCGGTGGCGGTTCGCATCGACTCCCCAGACCATATCCGAGCCGTGCGCGATCGACTTCCCGAGACACCGATAATTGGCTTGTGGAAACAAATACTGCCCGATTCTGAAGTTTACATTACGCCACAGTTTCACCACGCCCGAGCCGTTGCCGAAGCGGGGGCGGATATCATCGCCCTCGATGCCACGTTGCGCCCGCGTCCGCAGGGGGAACGGTTTGCGGACATCGCCCAACGGGTACGGGAAGAGTTGGGCAAATCGGTGATGGCGGATATCGATTCGATCGATGCTGCCTTTGTCGCGGCGAATGCGGGCGTCGATCTTATCGGTACGACGCTATACGGTTATACGCCTGAGACGCAACACCTGACGCCTCCCGGCTTCGAGTTGTTGGGGGAAATGCGAAAACGTCTCGATGGGTTTCTCGTCTGTGAAGGGGGGATTGCTTCGCCGGAAATGGCTCGAGAGGCGATCGAACTCGGTGCCGATGCGGTGGTGGTGGGTACGGCGATTACGGGGATCGATATCCTGGTCGATCGCTATCGTACTTCGGTAGACGCGGTGCAGCGATCGGATTCAATCCACTGAATGATTAAAACAGGAAACTCAAGCCGTCAAATCCTTCAAGGCTGAGATGTTCCCAGAGAATTTTCGTGCCGATTCCCATTAAAATCAAACCGCCGATAATCTCAACTTTGGTTTGGAACCAATCGCCGAAATAGTGACCGAGGTAAACCCCAAGAAAGCACAAGCCAAAGGTGACGCTGCCCACAATGGAAACGGCCATCGCAATGGGCATTTTTAACACCGAAAATCCCAATCCTGCGGCTAAAGCGTCGAGGCTGGTGGCCACGGAGAGAACTAGCAGCGTCTCGATTTTGAGAGGATTAAAGGGTTTTTCCTCGTCGGAGTCGTTCCAGGCTTCGTAAATGGTGCGTCCGCCGAGAAATGCCAACAGCCCGAAAACAATCCAATGGTCGATGCTGGCGATCGCCTCGCGAAATCCTAAGCCCATCCCCCAACCCAGTAAGGGCATAAAGGCTTGAAATCCACCGAAAAATAAGGCAATCTTAACCGCTTTATTCAGTTTGATGTGGCGAATGGCTAAGCCGCTGGTGAGAGAGACGGCGAAGGCATCGGCAGCCAGTCCGATCGCAATCAAGCTGATGGTAGTCAGTTCTAAGCTTAAAAGGGTCGGTTCCATTATTTTTCTTGCGTTTTGGATAGGCTCTACTATCTTTACTTTATCAAAGTATTGATGTTTTTTTTAAATTTCAATATTCTCTCATTTTTGACTCATACTTGTTTCATAAAGAGACAATTAATTGCTAAATCTAAATATTTTAGGTACTTCTAAGATTACAGTTTTATTTGTGAATGTGAATACAAAATCAGGGGATGAGTAGAAGAGCGGCCGCTCGCCTCAAACTCCGAAGACCCATATTTCATTTAAGAAAATCCTGTGAATCGCCTAGAGCTTCCAACAAATGAAAAACTTCGCCAAAATATCGCTCGATATTCAAGCAATTCCCGAAATAGCTCAATTGAAAAGCTGGGCGAGGCTTCGCCATCTAGATCCCCGGCATCTTGGAGATGCCGGGGATCTCAATTTCACTTTTTAGTTCGATCGCTTTAAAAATCAAGGATCTCCCTCAAAGATATCGAGCAAAAAAGTATGTTATATAAAACTCATAAAATCCCCAAACGGCCTTAAGTTTCACCTGTATTATTTTTGGATCTACTATGTCTCGATCGCAACCTTACCAACCCTCCCTCCTGCGTCTCCTCCACGGACTCACCGCCCTCGTCATCTTGCTGGCATTACTGAGTGCCGCATGGGTGTACCTCACTTACGACGGACGGTTAATCCAACTCTCTATCCCGAGAATTCCCGACATCATCGGCATTCACGGCACCTTCGGGGTGGGATTGTTACTGCTGTTGCCGCTGTTTGCCCTGTACAGCTTCCATTTAGGGCAAAACCGCTTAATCAGTTCCAACACCCTGCGCCAACTGCCCCAACTGCCTCGTCCCGCCGGACGCTACGCCCTGCATCGCCTCATCAACACCGTTATGCTAATAGCAGCCACCTTTGCCCTCATCACCGGGCGCATGATGAAAGAAGAATGGCTGCCCGAAGGACGGTTAACCGAAACCTGGTATACGCTACATTTATGGGCTTGGGTGGTGATGGCGATGGCCGTGGTGGTTCACCTAACCGCCGCATCCTGGGCGGGAGGCGTCGCCTTGTTGCGATCGATGCTGACGGCGCAAACTCGCGAGAACGACAGACCTCGCCAGTGGTGGCAACAAATCCAGTCCATTTGGAAACCGTGACATCCTCCCGACGCTGACCCTACGGGTACAGCGCGGGCTTCCCAAGATCGCTCTTGGGTATTCCTGCCCCACGCCACTTATCTAGGTCATAGACCCCCGACAGACCGACGCTCGACTCGAATGATGCCGAACTCGGTTCGGCATCCGCTCGCTCGACTTGACAGGCTGTTTCCGTTCCCCAGAGTCCCTGGGCTACTACGTTCTCTAGTCCACGATGCAAAACCATCTCTGCGGCTGCATGGTCACGATGCGTTCGATAACCGCATTCAGGACAGTGATGCTCTCTGACTTCCAGCCCTTTACTCACCGTAGCCAGACAGGATGGGCAGGTTTGACTGGTGCCGTTGGGGTTGACTTTAGCAAAGTACACCCCACGTTTCCAGCAAACCCATTCCGTCAGAGACAGAAATTGTCCGAATGCGGCATCAACACAATCTTTCCGCAGCATCCCTCGTGTCAACCCTTTGACATTGAGATCTTCTGCAAAGATGGTTGGCGCTTGGTCGCACAGTTTATGCGCCGTCTTCAGATGGAAATCTTTACGACGGTTGGCAATGCGATGGTGCATTCTGGCAACTTCAATTTGTGCTTTCTCCCAGTTTCGAGAACCCTTCTGTTTTCGTGCCGCTCTGCGTTGCAGCAACTCGCGCGTTCACGCTTCGCCGTGCGACGGCGCGGGGTCGCTCGTCAATTTCAGCTTGCGTTGCATCGACTTGAAAAACTTGGGTCGCTCTTGGAAGCTGCCATCCGAAGCGGTCAAGAATCGCTCCAATCCAAGGTCAATTCCAATCGCACGACCATGAACCGGGGCATCGGGAACCGATACATCCGACTCAATAGTGACAACCACGTACCATTGCGTACCCCGCACCTTAGACAGAACCCTCACCTGCTTGACCTTGAATCCGTCAGGAATGGGGCGATGCAAGTTAATCGGCACTTTACCTATCTTTGGCAATTCGATCGTGAAGCCATCAACAGGGTTGTCTTTGAACTGGGGGAACACAAAGGACTTGAACTGACCAAACTTTTTGAAGCGAGGGAAGCCGTGCCCCCGTTTCTGAAAAGCTTTCCAAGTATCGTGCAGCCTACGAATCGTCGTTTGCAAAACCTGAGAATGCACCTTACCCAAATGCGGGAATCGCTTCTTAGCTTTGGGCAGGTTGTTTTGCTGACGATGATAAGACGGAAATGGCTCATCAGCGGGAATGATGTATTCCTTCTCCAACGAGCATCTGTCTACCCAACACTTACGCGACGCAATCCAGTCCTTGAGTTCGCGCAAAGCGTAGTTGTACACGCCTCTGCACGTCTCAAGCCAATCCAGCAGTTCAGTCTGCTGTACAGCATCTGGATAGATCCGGTAGGTGTAGTTCAGGGTCAGCATGGAGTTATGCTACCACAAGCTATATCCAATGGTAAATGTTTGTCTCATCCCCATCGAGGGGAATCGACTTCTCAAGGGGAGTCCATGTATCCCGACGCTCACCTTTCAGGTAGAGCGCGGGACTTATAGCTCCGGTGAACCCCTCATTAGTTAATTCCTTGACGTTCTACCCATGTCCAAGTCACGCTCGAACCTCCTCAATCTCGCCGAAATTCTCGTCTTTGGCGGGATTCTCTTCGCCCTCATCGCCCCGCTCTTTTCCTCAGAGTCGGAGTCGTCGGAAACCTCCTCGGCGGCGTTCCCTTTTCTGGAAAAACACGAAAAACACGAAAACCTCCATATCCTGCAAAACCCCCAAGGTTTCGATCGCTTTGAACGCAAGCTATGACTGAAAATCTGGAACTGCGCCAGAAACCCTCTTTTCTTTCTAACTTTTCGTCTAATCTCCTCCCCGTTCTCACCCTGGCGATCGCCCTCATCGCCGTTTCCTGTGCGGCGATTTTCATTCGCTTAGCGGAACGGGAAATCGGTCCCAACGCCACGATTTTCAACCGCCTCCTCATCGCCACGGTGGTGTTTGGGATTCTCGACACCCTACGACAGTGGCGAAATGACGATTTCCCCCTCACGCCCCCCAACACCCCTTACACCGCCTCCGATATCCTGCGGTTGGTGGGCGTGGCTGCGGTCGCCTCAACTTCCGTGGCGTTGTGGGCTTGGTCCTTGACTCAAACCAGCGTCGCCAACTCCACCGTGTTACGGAACCTGACGCCGATTTTTACCAGTTTGGGCGGGTGGTGGCTACTGGGACAACAGTTCGATCGCCGGTTCGTTATTGGTACCGTTGTCGCCGTAGCCGGGGCGATGTTTATCGGCTTCGACGATTTACAAATTTCCGCCGAACACCTCCTCGGAGACGGAATCGCCCTCGTCTCGGCGATGCTATACGGGGCGAACTTGCTGCTGGTGGAAAGTTTGCGAAGTAAGTTTCCGGCGACGACGATTCTCCTGTGGCGGTGTAGCGTGGGGGCGATGCTGGTGTTTCCCGTGGCTTGGCTGGCGGAGGATCGCCTGTTTCCCCAAACCTGGGCAGGGTGGTTCGCCGTTGCAGCTTTAGCGGTTATCTGTCAGGCTTTAGGGCAAGGATTGCTGGTTTACAGCCTCAAACAGTTTTCTTCGGGATTCGTGGCGATTTTGCTGTTACTCGAACCGATTTTAACGGCGGTTTTCGCTTGGGCAATTTTTGGAGAAGTGTTGAATTGGACTAACTGGATCGCCTTTTTTGTTGTATTAGTCGGAATCTACCTCGCTCGATCGAGCCATGCTCAGTGAGGTTGAGGTGATGGGATGAGGGGATAATTGACAATTTCTCCCCCTTTCCCCATCTCTCCCTTTCCCCATCTCTCCCTTTCCGAAAGACGCTTAGAATGTCTATGACCCTTGATTTAACGGAACAACACTTGACGTATTCGTTCGATCGCTTTCCAGAATATCTCGATCGCCTGCGATCGAAACTGCGAATTGCGGTGATTCACGGCGGCGATAAGGATCGCGACGGGGCGGTAATTTACAAAACCCACAATCCGCGATCGACCAAAACTTACGAAAGAGTCGCTCGCGATATTGCCGATGCCTTGAAAAACCTGGGGTTCGAGTACGTTAGCATCATGGCGGACGATATGACGCTCCCCCAACGGCTCAAAGACGAGGGCATTCATCTAGCGTGGCTCAATACCGGAGGCGTCCAGGGTTACGATCCGGTGTGTCACACGCCGGCCATGTTAGAAATGTTAGGGGTGCCTTACGTGGGACACAATCCTCTCAACAGTTCCACCCTCGACAACAAGCACGTTTTCAAGCGGGAACTTCAGGCGTTCGGGATACGGACGGCTCCGTTTATGACCTGGCATCCCGCCCAAGGCATTCTCAATCCCTATACGAACCCTCGGTTTCTAACCACTTTCGGACATTATCAGGGAGCGTTCGTCGTCAAACCGGTGTCGGGGCGGGCGTCGTTAAATATTTCTGTGGTGGACGACGTGGCGGATTTGCCGGATGCGGTGGCGGAAATTCATCGCGTGACGCGCAATACGGCTTCGATCGAAACCTATTTATCGGGACGGGAGTTTTGCGTCTCGGTGTGCGGCTACGTCACTTGCCAGAATGGAAAATTACAAAAAAATCCAGAACCGTTTGCGTTTTCGACCATAGAAAGGGTGTTAGAACCCGAAGAACGTATTTTTACGTCAATGGATCGAAAAGCAATTACAGAAAATCGCATGAGATTGCTCGGCGACGAAGATATTGATATTTCTCGCGCTTTAATTTCTCTCGCCAAACAGGTTTATTGGGACTTCAATTTAAATGCGTTGGTGCGGATCGATTTACGCACGGACGAGGCGGGTAAACTTTACGTCCTCGAAGCCAATCCCAAACCCGACCTCAAACGCCCGACGGGAACGGAAACCAGTTTGGTGGTGCGTGGATTGCAAGAACACGGGATGGGGTACGAAGATTTTATATTAAGTTTGTTGGTCGATCGCCTCGACTATTTATTGACTTATCACGCTCCTATTGTTCGACATATTACCGCGCTAATCGCTTAATTTTTTTAACAAATAATTAAGCGATTGTTACGGAAGAGATGGAAGCTCGAGGCGCGATTTGTCCGTTTTGCCCGGTGGGGACGGAGCCGCTGAGAGAGATTTGACACTCCCACGAATAGCAACTGTAAATTTACCGTATATTTACGGAGAAGGCGTGAGGCGGTTAGTGGTTTAATCGTAAACATAACAATTCTGAGAATCTTGTAAACTTTTTTAAAAAAACAAGTACAAACACCGATCTCGCCTCTCGATGAGGTTGGCTAGATTGGACGTAGCGTTAACTCAAAGGGAAAATCAGGGGTTGGTGGAATGACTCAAGCTCAAGCATTACAGCTCGCGAAACGGGGAAACCCCACGGCGATCGCGACGCTTATGAACCACCAACTCCAGTGGCAACATATTCAAGTGGCCGCCAGTCGTCAGGGATGCTGTTTGTATGTAGAACTCGAGGCGAAAGGCAGTCTTCCCGATCGAAACAGCCTGGTTCAATGGGTACGAAGCGGACTGGTGAACTTGAACCCGCGATCGATTTCACAAGTGCGCGTGTTGGGAAAACAACAGGGTTCGATCGATCCTCTGTGGGAAGAAGCCTTTGAGTTTCCTCTCGTTCAAAGCCATACCCATACTCTCGCCGCCATCGAAACTCGCATGAAAACCCTGGTGTCTTCGAGCTTATGGGAAGAAGCGAAAAGAGGAAATCCCGAAGCGATCGCACAACTGTTAGAGGTGGCGGTGTGGCAAAACGAGCTTCACGTGGCCACGATCGTCGAAAAACATCAACTTCAAGTCGTCCTCGAAGCCGAGGCGTTACCGGACGAAGTCATGGCGGTGACGGCGATCGTGAAAATGTTGCGGAATTTAGATATCCCTTGGTTAACCTCGGCGGTGGTATTCGGGAAGTCGCGGCGAAACTCGGCGGCGATGTGGAAGCGAGTTCTCGATCGAGAACTCGATCCGCAAGTGACCCTCAAAAATTCCATCGCCTCGATCGTCAACTTTTACGAAAGTTCCGTCAATCCCCAAATTCGACGGTAACGGAACTGGGTGAAATCCCTGAACTTTTCTAACGTTCCGGACGATCGCCACTTGTTCGAGAAACATGAAACAATCCGATCGATCGACAGGAAAACCATGACAGGTCACGTTCCTCCAGGGGTAGGATATCCCGGCGATCGCGCCCCAAACCCTCCCGTCACACCCGACTCCTTCGAGGTTCTCCTCGAACAGATCGAAGCCGAACTGCTGCGCTCCCGCGTCTATCAAGAAGCCCTCAACAGCTTGAAAGAAATGTTCGGCGATGCGGCTTACGCTGCCCAAATGATGGTACACGCCGTCAGTCGCGAAGCTCTTATTCTCGCCCTCAAACGAGTGTCCCAACAACACCAACCCGCAGGCTCTCGACCCAAACAAAACTCACCCTCCCCGAGAGCCGTATATCTTTACCGCGTCGGACGCTACTATCGCAGCCAACGTTGCCAACAGGGGTTTTCTCTGGCACAAATTCACCATCTCACCCATATTCCCCTTTCCCATCTCCACGCTTTGGAATCGGGACATATCTCTCGCTTTCCTCAAAGTTCCAGCTATCTCTACGGAACGATTCGACTGTGGGGAAACGCCCTCGGTCTAGACGGACACCGCATCGCCACCGCTATTCCACCGTCCAACTCGAAACCCGTTCCGCCCCCCCCACCCCCGAAACCCCTCTCGGTGTCTCGTCCGCCCAAAGTCGAGCTTCCGCCTCCGCCCAAACCTAAAGCGATCGCTCGCTCTCACCCCGACTGGCTGCGTTACGTAGCTTACGGAACGCCCCTCGTGGCCACGGTGGGGGTTTCTCTGTGGATGTCTCACCTCTCACCGAACGGCGAAGCGGAAGAGCGATCGCCAGTTCCCTTAACCACACAAGAACCGCTCTCGGTTCCCTCCGTCAACGTCAACGATCGCCCCGGTACCCAATCTTGGGAAATTTCCCCACCGGAGGAGATGCACCAACGGCGGGATTAGAGGGGGAGAGGGGGAGAAATTGTCAATTCTCCCCCTCTAATCCCCTCATCCCCTCATTCCCTCATCTCTTCATCCCATCACTGCTTTACAGCTTCCACGAGGCGGGAGTAATAAAAGCGGGTACTGGTCATGTCAGTGCGTTCGATGGAAAAGCCGTTTTTCTCGAAAATGGCGATGATGTCTTTTTCCCGGTGTTGGTACGCCCGCGTGGTTTTACTGGGTCCGGGGAACAGTTCGCCGATTTTTTTGAGAACCGTTAACAAGCAGGTTTTCGGGGCGAAACTTAAAATAACCCGCGATTCGGCCAACGAGCAAAGGTGCGAGATCATCTCGTCCATTTTGTCGTCCGGGTAGTGAATCAAAACGTCCAAACAAATGACGGTGTGATAACTTCCCGTGAGGCTTTCGAGATCGCGGGCTTCGAGGGTCAGGCGACTCGTGTCTTCGAGTTCGGCGGACGCCCGCTCTTTGGCTTCTTCCACCATTTTCTCGGAAAGGTCGCTTCCGTACACTGTCGCACCGGATTTGGCGAGGGGAACGCTCAAACTTCCTACACCACACCCCGCATCGCAAACCGTTAGCTCGGAGAGGTTTCCGTCGTCGTTGAGCCAGCTTAACACCTTTTCGATGGTTTGCTGGTGCCCTTGACGGATATCGAGCTGAACTTTGTTCACCTCGCCATTACCATAAATTCGCTGCCAGCGATCGAATCCCGTAGAGTTGAAATATTCTTTAACAATCGTTTTGTCGTCGATGGTGTTCATGACCTACCCGCGCGTGAAAAGTCGTTTGTGAAGCTACAAATTAATACGGTATCCTAATTTTCAAGTCTTTTGCCGTCGATCGCCCTGGGACATGGTTGCTAACGCCTCGCCTGCTTTCGCCTCGCCCACTCAAGCCCGCAAAGCCGATCACCTGCGGATTTGCTTAGAGGAGGACGTTCGCTTTCGCGAAACGACCAACGGCTTGGAACGCTATCGCTTCACGCACTGCTGTCTCCCCGAACTGGATTTCGACGACATCGATTTGACGACTTCCTTTCTCGGTAAATCCCTCGGGGCGCCACTGTTGATTTCTTCGATGACTGGGGGGACGGACAGGGCGAAAACTATTAATTACCGCCTCGCGGAAGTGGCGCAACATTACCGCCTCGCGATGGGGGTGGGATCTCAACGGGTGGCGGTGGAAAATCCGGAGGTGACGGACACTTTTGCGGTGCGATCGGTGGCTCCCGATATTCTGTTGTTTGCCAATATTGGCGCGGTTCAACTTAATTACGATTACGGACTTGAGGAATGTCGGCGAGCGATCGAATCTATTGAAGCGGACGCCCTGATCCTTCACCTCAACCCCCTTCAGGAGTGCGTTCAAAGTCGCGGCGATACGAATTTTCGCGGAATTATTGACAAAATCAATGATTTATGCTACAAGCTTCCCGTTCCAGTGATTGCTAAGGAGGTGGGAAACGGCATTTCGGCGAAGATGGCGAAACGGCTGATGGAAGCGGGGGTGAGTGCCATCGATGTGGCGGGCGCTGGCGGGACTTCTTGGGCGAAAGTGGAGGCGAAACGGGCGCAAGATGTCAAACAGCGTCGTTTGGGGACGCTTTTCGCCGATTGGGGCATTCCGACGGCGGAGTGTATCGTGGGGGTGCGATCGATCGATTCGGAGATTCCCCTTATCGCCTCGGGAGGATTGCGAAACGGCTTAGATGCGGCGAAAGCCCTGGCGTTGGGGGCGAATTTGGCGGGATTGGCGACGCCGTTTCTCAAGGCGGCGTCGGAGTCGACGGACACCCTTCACGAATTGGTCGATCTCTTGCAAAGCGAACTGGCGACGGTGTTGTTTTGTACCGGAAACGGATCGATCGCCGCCTTGCAAGGGTCGGACGCTTTAGCGAAGACGGATTTTTAAGGAATTTTTCAGAGAATTGGGCGAGAAAACGGGATTTTCGGAAGCTCCACGCTTCGCATCGATCGAGCGGACGGATTACATTAAAAACATCGACGGAAAACAGAGACGCGGCGTGAGGCGAAACAACCTACTTCGCCTCCTCTTTTCGGTTGAATGCAACACGCGACTGTCTTCACGTTTTACGGTAAAACGCGCACCTTACGAACGAAATAACTATGCGGGATTTTATAAAAAACATATTCGCCACGATTGTGGGCTTGATTCTCTTTTCCGTCATCGGATTGGGGGGGTTGATTTTCTTAGTCATCACCGCTGCGTTGCGGGATACGGGAGTCGCCCAAGTGGAAGAGGAGTCGATGTTGGTTCTGGATTTGGCGGTAAACATCGAGGATACCGAACCCGCCTCGACGACGGGAGAAGCCCTACAGCGGGCGTTGGAAGATGAAGACGCCCGTACTCTTCCCCTGCGAGATGTGGTCAACGCCATCGACGCCGCGGCTGAAGACCAGAACATTGTAGGGCTGTTTGTTCGAGGAACGCCGGGAACGATGGAAACGGGATACGCGAATTTAATAGAAGTTCGCGCCGCCCTCGATCGCTTCCGCGAAAGCGGAAAACCCATTATCGCCCACGATCGCGATTGGACGGAACGGGAATATTACTTGGCTTCGACGGCGAACGAACTCTCGATCGATCCCCTCGGGGTCATGATTCTCAACGGCTTGAGTGCGGAAACGACGTTTCTAGAGGGGGCGTTTGAAAAATACGGAATCGGCGTTCAGGTGGTGCGCGTGGGCGAGTACAAGTCCGCTGTCGAACCCTTCATCCGCAGCAACTACAGCAACGAAAACCGCCAACAACTGCAAGCCTTCCTCACAGATATTTGGAACGAATTCGCTGATACCGTCAGCCAGCGGCGAGAACTGACCGCCCAGCAAGTTCGCACCCTCGCCAGCGCCAAAGGACTGCTACAAGCTGACGAAGCCGTCGGATATAAAGTGGTCGATCGCACCGCTTACGACGATGAAATTATCGCGCGACTCAAAGAACTCACCAACGTCACCGAGGCGGACGAATCCTTCCGCAGCGTCAGTTTGGGTCGCTATATCGAAAGTACTAACCCCAACAGAAACGGGGACATCGTCGCCAACAGCGATCGAGAAATTGCGGTGATCTACGCCGAAGGCGCCATCGTGGAAGGGGAAGGGGGCGTCCGACAAATCGGGGGCGATCGATTCTCGAAAAAACTGCGGGATTTGCGCCTCGACGAGGACGTGAAAGCGGTGGTGTTGCGCGTTAACAGTCCCGGTGGAAGCGCCATCGCCTCGGAAGCCATCAAACGAGAGGTGGAACTGATTCGCCAGGAAAAACCCATCGTCGTGTCGATGGGGAACGTGGCCGCCTCGGGCGGCTACTGGATTTCGATGGCCGCTAACGAAATCATCGCCCAACCCAACACCATCACGGGATCGATCGGCGTGTTTGGCGTGTTTTTCAACGTCCAAGAAATCGGGAACGAAAACGGGATTACCTGGGACGTGGTGAAAACCTCCAACTTCGCCGATTTCGAGACCGCCTCTCGTCCCAAAACCGAGGAAGAACTGGCCCTGTTTCAAACCTTCGTCGATACGGTATACCAACGGTTTATCCGCGAGGTGTCCACCTGGCGAGAGTTACCCGTCGATACCGTCCGCAACATCGCCCAAGGGCGCGTGTGGTCGGGACTCGACGCGGAAGAACGGGGGTTAGTAGACCGTCTCGGCGGCCTGGAAACGGCGATTCAACGGGCGGCGGAACTGGCGGAACTGGGGGAAGACTGGACGGTTCAGGAATATCCTCGGGTCAAGAGTTTTGAGGAACAACTTCTCGAAGACCTGTTCGGCGTTCCGGAGGAGTCGGCGTTACCGGAACCCCTCGATGAGGTGTGGAACGACCTACAAACGACTCTGGAAGACCTCAGTTCTTATAACGACAGTCGGGGAACTTATATGAGACTGCCATTTTCGATCGAGGTCGAATAAACTGGCGCTATGAGTTTGCGTCAAAAAACCCTTCTGCTGATTGGGCTTATCCTTGCGGGATCGATCGCCGTGTTGTCCTCGAGTCTCGCGGCGATTTTGTTGCGGAGTTTCGGCGAACTTGAAGTCAAATACACCGAACGCAATGTAGAACGGGCGCGATCGGCGTTAGCAGAGGAAATCGACGCCCTCGATCGCACCGCCCTCGACTGGTCGGCGTGGGATGATACCTACGAGTATATGGAAACGGAAGACGAGGAGTATCGCGCCCAAAACCTTATCGACCAAACCTTTGTTAACCTCGAACTCAACCTGTTTCTCTTACTCGATCGCGACGCCAACCCCATTTTCGCCGGAGGCTACGATTTCCACGAGAAACAAGCCGCCCCGATTCCCGAAAACCTCTTAAACCGGCTATTTTTCAAAAACGTTTTTAACTCCGGCCTCGATTTCGAGAAACCCACAAAAGGCTTACTCTTACTCTCGGAAGGGATTCTCGCCATCGCCGCCCGCCCCATCCTCCCCAGCGACGAAACCGGCCCGACGCGGGGTATTCTCCTGATGGGACAGTATTGGGACAGCGATCGCATCGCGGAGTTAGAAGATCGGACGCAACTGGATATTTCCCTTTACCGCCTCGACAGCGACGCAGTTCCGGAAGATGTCCGCCAAATTCGCCAGAAAATCGGGCCGGTCAAACAAAGCAGCGATCGCCGCCAAAACGCCCCCATTTTCACCCAAGTTCTCGACGAAGACACCATCGTCGGTTACACCCTCCTCAAAAACCTCTTCGGAAAACCGATTTTACTGTTGCGCGTCGAACTCCCTCGAGATATCTACCAACAGGGTCAAACCGCCTTACACTACCTCATCGGTTCGGTTCTCGTCGTCGGGTTGCTGCTGACGGGGGCGATTTTGCTGTTACTGGAAAAACTCGTATTGCGGCGTCTGGAGAGTCTCAGCCAGGAAGTGCGCGAAATCGGTACCAGTAGCGACTTGTCCCACCGCGTCCGCGAAACCGGAAACGACGAACTCAGCAGTCTCGCCCACAGCGTCAACGGAATGTTAGAAAATCTCGAAATCGGGGCGAAAGCTTTAGCCGACGAACAAGAACGGGCGGAAAACCTACTGCTGAATATTTTGCCCGAAACCATTGTCGATCGACTCAAACACGATCGCAGTGCGATCGCCGAAAGTTTCGACGAAGTCAGCATTTTATTCGCCGATATCGTCGGCTTTACACCCCTTTCGGCCCAGCTAACCCCCATCGAACTCGTAGACTTACTCAATCTCATGTTTTCCACGTTCGATCGCCTGGCCGAACGCTTCGGACTCGAAAAAATCAAAACCATCGGCGACGCCTACATGGTGGCCTCTGGCTTACCCTTACCCCGTCCGGACCACGCTGAAGCCATCGCCGACATGGCCTTAGAAATGCAAGCCGCCGTCAAACGCTTCCACGACGAAGGCGGTCATACCTTTCAAATTCGCGTCGGCGTCAATACTGGCGTCGTCGTCGCGGGGGTCATCGGCACCAAAAAGTTTATTTACGACCTTTGGGGCGATGCGGTCAACGTCGCCAGTCGCATGGAATCTTCCGGCGAACCGGGACGAATTCAACTGACACAAGCCACTTACGAACTGTTAAAAGACAACTATATTTTTGAAAAACGGGGAACCGTTACAGTCAAAGGAAAAGGCGAAATGTCTACCTATTGGCTGAAAGGAAGAAAAGAGACAAAATCGATAAAAATAACCGCCAGAGATGATTACGCTCAACCTCCAACCCACCCGAATCCTCAATAAGCCAACCTTCGAGTAAATTTGCCGCAAAAATCCCAATTTACGCCTCGAACGAATCCCCCGAAGATAACTCATTTCTTCTCTGTTTCCTCTATGTCTCTGTGGTGAATCAACGCGATAAAGCCGCATTATAAACTGCCTCGTTCGCCTTCACGGACGTCATCAAATCCACCACCGGATTAGGATAATCCACCCCTCGCGAGACGCCGTATCGCTTCAACTCCGACGCCTCCATTCGATAAACCTCGTGAACCTTTTTCCCCGGAACCTTCGCCAATTCCGGAAGCCAGGCGTAATCCCCATTGCGATCGTAATCTTTCGCCTGCTTGGGAATATTAAAATACCGGAATCCCCGCGCGTCGTTTCCCACGCCTGCGGTGTAATTCCAATTTCCCCAATTGCTACAAACATCGTAGTCAATTAACAACGACTCGAACCATTCCGCCCCCATCCGCCAGTCAATTCCTAAATTTTTTGTCAGGAAACTAGCGACGTTTTGACGCCCGCGATTCGACATAAATCCAGTTAGCCGAAGTTCCCTCATGTTCGCATCTACGAGAGGATATCCCGTCTTTCCTTGCGCCCACAACTCGAACCGTTCCCAATCCTGTTTCCAGTCGATATCCAACCCGCGCAAACCGCCGCGATAAAACACGCGATCGCCGTGTTTGGTACAGATAAATCGAAAGTAGTCTCGCCACAACAACTCGAACACCAGCCAATAGGTGGAATCGTTGCGAACCCGTTGGGATTCGTAGGCTTTTACTTGTTCGTAAATGTATCGCGGCGAGAGACAGCCTAACGCCAACCAAGGGGAGAATTTAGAGGAGTAATTCGCCCCTAACATTCCGTTGCGGGTTTGTTTGTAACTTCGCAGGCGATCGAACTCCCAAAAATAGGCTTTCAACCTCGCCATTCCTGCGGTTTCGCCGCCTTTAAACTTCAAAACAGCGCGATCGTCAAATTGTGGCGGTTCGACGCCTAAAGCTTCTAAAGTCGGAATTTCCCCGACTTCTATACCGGGGAGTTGGGGGAGTTGCGTCGGTGTGGTGAAGGTGGCGTCGATGGGGGAGTTTTTCTCGACTTGTTTGCGAAATTGCGTAAAAATTTCGGGAAGATCGGAAATGGAAACGGGAAGGTTGTCGGGATGAAATAACGTCGAACTCCAGAAGGTTTTAACGGTTACGCCCATTGAGTTTAAGCGATGGCTGACGGCGCGATCGATCGTCGTTTCTTCTGAGGTTACTTCTTCTTGAAAAAACACGCCGTCGATGTTGAAGTCTCGTGCCAATTGCGGTAAAATATTTTCAGGCTTTCCGCAACGCACGACGAGATCGCTGCCTCGTTGACGTAAAGAATTTCGCAAGTCGGCAACGCTTTCGCGGAGAAATCGAGCGCGATACGATCCGGTTTTGGGAAAGCCAAAGGCGGTTTTTCCAAACTGACGCGGATCGAAACAGTAAACTGGAATAATTTGCGCTTGAGAGGCGATCGCTTCTTGTAAGTCGGCTCGATCGTGCAGTCGCAAATCGTGACGATGCCACAATAAAATTCGTTTCATGAAATCGACAAAAAACTATTGACAAATCAGATAAAAAATGCTAAAAAAAACGGCTTCAAGGCAAACCTTAAAACCATTGTAAAAACAAATCAAGTTAAGAGAAGTCGGCGCGAGGGCTAATCCTAGAGATGAAGCTTAAAAGGGGAATTCCGGGCCTCGATCTTGCGTCGCGATGGGGGGATCGTTTTCGATCGATCGACTCACGTGCAACTCGTACCCCATCCAGGCCAGCATACTGCCCAAAATCGCCACCGTCACCACCAGGGAACTGGTCAACAACTTCACTTGAGCGTTGAGGCGTTTAATGGTGCGATCGCTGCGTTCGGCTTGCAGAACGTAATCTGGCGGCGGAAGTTCCTCTAATTTCGCCGTTTGAATCGGTTTCGCTTCAGTTTCTTCCGCTGGCTTCTGTCCGTCGAAGACGATCAGCGATCGCAACCAATCCGCAATCAACCAAGGACAGTTAGCCTTAAACCAACGCAATCCAAAAAACAAAAACACCGGCTTCGAGACTTTCGTAACCGGTCGCAATGCGCTTCGCAGCGGACGAAAGCGAATCTTATGATAAAGTAAATTTTCTGACCCCATATTATAGAGACAAGCCAGAACAATTTTCGCCGTCGCCTCCTCTCGCTCGAATAAATGCTCTAGGGTCAAGAGCATATCGTCCATATTTTTTTGTTCGATCGCCTCTCGTCGCGATTCAGGTCTATCAGAACTCGTTTCCATTGCCTAGGTCATCGATTTTCTACTTCCATTAAAGCGAACGAAACGCCAGGAACTTAAATTCCTAACAATCTCGCCGGATTCTGACGCGCCATCACGTCAATCTTCTCAGTAGATATCCCTGAATTCTGTAATTGGCGAACGAAACGAACGTATCCATCCACAGGTGTCGGGTCCTTCGGACGCCCCAAATCCGTACTCAGGATAAAGTGTTCGGCACCGATATCTCGAATCGCCTGCGCCATCTCTTCAACCGAGACGCGATGCCAGCGACGATGAGCCGGATCGACAGCCTCTTCTCCCATTAAAGCATTCACGTAATCCAATTCCAGATATGCCCCCATCTCCGCCAAAGTTTTCATCTCGGACACCGACAAGCCGGGAACGTCCGCCATCGCGTGGGTGATGACGATTTTCTCGATTCCCATTTCCCGACTGCGACGAACCACCGCCAAGACTTCTTCCGGGGAAATATGTCCGGTACCGAGGATTAAATCGCGATCGCGCACCACCTGTAACACCGCTTCCATGTACGGTAACAGCCGATCTCCCGTGGCGACGCGGATTCCCGGCGTCGGTTGTCCGAATTGGCGGCGGTGATAGTCGGCGTCGAGGGTGGGAAGCCAAACCACTTTCCCGCGATGTCCGGCGGTATCCGCCATGACTTCAACGGCTTTCGGGTTGAGTCCGCCGACGGCTTCGTTGAGAACCACGCCGCCGAATACTTCGATGTCGGGATGGAGGTGATGAGAGAGTTCAGCGCGATCGGCGGTGGGTAAAACGTGGTTTTTCAATACCACCGCTTTCATTTTGGCGTTAGCGGCTTGTTCGACTAACTCGAAATCGTCGAGTTTGCGATCGACAATATCCGGTGCAGAATGAACGTGAAATTCGATCGCCCCTTGAAGGGAGGGTTGGGAAATTGCGGCGATGGCGACGGGAAGGGGAAGCGGCGGCGGAAGAAAGAAAGCGTCCATCATCGGAGGTTCGATCGAGTTTTTACGGCAAGAATTCGCTCATTTTAACGAAGTCTTGCCAATTTTTGCGAATCCCAACTCTGTCTTCCCAGATTCGCGGCATCTTAGAAGGCCGGAAATCTCTCTTATTTCCGGTTCGTCTCTTTCGTCTTTTCTAACGCCTGCAATGCCGCTTCCGCCGCCCGTTTTTCTGCTTCCCGCTTGCGCGAACCCGTTCCCCGTCCGTACACCGTTTCGTTAACGACAACTTCCACGGTAAACTGTCGGGCGTGGGGCGGCCCTGACTGCTCCATTAAACGATAGGTTGGAGGCGTTCCAAAGTGGGATAACGTCCATTCTTGAAAGCGATTTTTGGTGTCGGTGAGGCGAGTCCCTTCGAGGAGATCGGCCGTATTAAAGGTTTCAATGGCGCTGTCAAAAAAAGGTTCGACAAATTCCCGAACGCTGTCGATTCCCGCGTCGAGAAAATACGCCCCGACGACGGCTTCAAAAGCATCACTGAGGAGGGAATCGTTTTCGCGGCCGCCGTCTTTTTCCGCGCCTTGTCCGAGTTTGAGGTGGCGGTTGAGTTCCAGTTTCCGCGAGAAAACTGCCAGTTGCGGTTCGTCCACGAGTTTCGATCGCAGTCGTGTCAGATAGGCTTCGCTAAATTCCGTTTTTTTACGATATAAATACGAGGCACTAATAAAGTTTAATACTGAGTCGCCGAGGAATTCCAACCGTTCGTTATGGTCGATTTTTCCCGACGCTTCGTTGGCGTAAGACCGATGGGTTAACGCCAAATCGAGAAGTTTTGGGTTTTGAAAAACGGGGAATTGAGAAAGATGTTCCAATTGAGCGATCGAGCGAGTTTCGTTTGCCAACTGATAGAGTAATTTACTGTAGTTGTGAGAGTCAAAAATCAACAAAGATTGCTTATTTCTGTGTTTTAAAATATGAAGTGGTGCGGTAAAAAAACGGTCGCCTCCGATAACAACAAATAAATCGATCGTACTATTTTTAAAAATCACCTCCGTAATATCAACAATAATTTTGGATTCTAAAGCGTGGGAATTTCCTAAAACCTTACAACCCTCAATTTGATACTGTTTGAGATTTTGTAAATCCGTTGGCGTCCAACTTCCGTAAGCTCGAAAAATATCAATCTTACCTCGCGATCGCAGTTCCCCTAAAATCGCTTCAGCTCGAGCTTCGCTAAATTCAATACTATGACAGTTCCAGTAAATTGCCAGAGATTGCATCATCTTAAAACGCACGAACGAAAGACTTAAAATACAGCTTTACAAGCCTGGAAACGCCCCGCACACGCTACAGATTTAGCGTTGCAAATTAAGCCAACAATTGACCCCGTAACACCGTAACCGCTTGTCCGCCCAACACCACCCGTTCCCCATCGCGACGAACTCGGACGACGCCCCCGCGAGGCGAGGCTTGATATCCCGTCAATTCCATTTTTCCTAACTTTTTACCCCAGTAAGGGGCTAAAGCACAATGCGCCGACCCCGTAACGGGGTCTTCGTCAATTCCCATCGCCGGAGCAAAAAAGCGCGAAACGAAGTCGTAGTCAGAAATCGAGCGATTCGTAACAATCATACCGCTCACAGGAAGTTTAGCGAGTTTAGCAAAATCCGGTTGCAGTTGTCGCAAGTCTTCTTCAGAAGACAGTTCCACCAACAAATATTTCAAAATGTTTTCACCCACGAACTGCGGCCGGACGCCCAACACCTCCACCAGTTGCGACGGCGGTTCGATTTCGACCACGGGACTGGCGGGAAAATCTAACTCAATCCATCCCTGATGCTGTCTGGCGGTTAAGCGGCCGCTGCGGGTGTGGAAGTGAATCCGGTCGTTGGGGGCAGCTTCGCCCAGTTCCCAGAGGGCGTGGGCGCTAGCCAGGGTGGCGTGGCCACACAAGTCCACTTCCACGGTGGGGGTGAACCACCGCAGTCGATAGCCATCCGCTTCCGGGTGGAGAAAAGCGGTTTCGGAGAGGTTCATCTCGGCGGCGACGCGCTGCATCCAGTCCGCCTCGGCGGGTTCTTCGAGGACGCAAACGGCGGCGGGATTTCCGCGATAGGGTTCGTCAGTGAAAGCGTCGATTTGGAGGAGTTGCATCGCCAGTTTGAGAGAAAAACCGAAAGAGAAATCGAGAAGAAAATGGAGAAGTTGCGCTTGAAATTCCCCGCATCTTGGCATGCTGGGAATTTACGATTTTTTACCCCTTGAGGAAGAGCGAGAAAACGTCGGTTTTCAGAGGACTCAACCGCTATCAATCGATAATGGCGTTGAGTAAAACGTCCGACAGGGATTGTCCTTTCATATCTTCTAAGGGGACGGTATCGACGATATCGAATTTCGCCCCGGCTTCGGTGAGGCGATCGTCTAAGGCTTTTAAGTATTCCGTAACTTTGGGATCGGTTCCCACTTGAATAAAAGACAGGGCGAGTTCTTCGTCGCGATCGATCTGTCGTGACGCCTGAATAATGAGTTTGATGACCGTTTTACGGTCGTCGGGTTCGCCATCGGTAATAACCAAAAAGGTTTCGCCGTTGGGTTTAGCTTGTCCGCGTTTTTTGCGATCGAAGTAATTGTTCAGCGCGTCTTCGAGAACGGCAGCCAAATCCGTTTTTCCCACTGGAGTATTTTCAGCAAAAATCCGCTCGACCTTCTCCGTCGTCACGTTATCGTAGCGGCGAAATTTACTGGAAAATAAATAAACAGTAATGCCATCGGGATCGAATTCTTCGCATTTTTTCGCCAAGGCCAGCGCCGAATCTCGCACCGTTTCCCAACGACTTTTGCCCTCAGCTTGGTCTTGTTCGGACATACTGCCGCTGCGGTCGATAATCAACGTATAGTCGCGATTGTCTAACATAAAGCCCCGTCAAACCGAGTTCAGTCGAGAATATCGTAACATTGGAGAAGAGAGACCCTTGGGAATTTCACGATCTCTCTAGGTTCCTTCAGGATTTATAGCGATCGCAATTCCGTTTTCCGACGAAATCTTCTCCCCGCGCGAGAGGTTCGTCCACCGTAGCACTCGAGGGGGAATTTTCAGGACTGCGCGATCGCAAAATCTCTCGAATTGTGGGATTCTGACTCGCCAATCCCTTTTGTGCCATAAAGGCCAAAATCCGCGATCGCGACAAACCCCAGGCGCGACGATGTAAAAAGACGTGGTACAGCGCCAACAGGGGGGCGATGTCCTGCAATTCCACCCAAGCGCCCCCCAAAGCTTGCAAGCGTTCGAGTTCTCGATGCGCTTTCCAACGGCGGGGAATCTCCAGTTCGGGCGATCGCACCAAACAGCCTCGCGTCAAGCCAAAAGTGTCTCGATCGCAGAGTTTCCGCAACCGCGCCCCCACCGTCGCGCCGCGATCGCTTTGCACCACCGCCACGCCGATGGAAACCGGCGTGGCGTCTCGCTGACCTAAGATTTTCAAATCAATGGCGCCGCGATTAGCAGATTTCGGCGTCACCTCCCGTTCCACCCCTTGCAGTTCCACCCCTTCGATCGTCGTACCGATGCAACTTTCCAAAGCGAAGGCTAACGCCTTAGCCACCTGTCGTTCGTTGAGAATTTCCCGGGAGCGATCGAGTTCCAAGGCGCGATCGAACGCCTGCGCCACCCGTTCCGTGGGGTCGTTTTCCACCGGATGGAAATTTTCCCCACACCAGGAAATGACTTCTTCAAAATTGGACTCTTCCCGCGCCAACGCCGTCAACTGCGCCCCGTCAAACGGATACAGCGGTGTCGGCGGCATCAAACCTCGTTCCCCGTAAAACTGTGCCAACCAGGCTTGCACCACTGCCGGAATCATCTTATCGTCCGGTTCCGACAGGCGCACCGGATCGCTGCGATCGCTCACGTGACGAACCATCGACCCCAGCATCGGTTGCACCGTCCGATACCAAGTATCCGGTATCATCACGCTCAACAGTACCGTCCCGTGACAACTCCGCAGCGATCGAACCGTTTGCGACAGGCGCACCATCGCCCCCACCGGCACCCGCAAGTCCCAATGTTCCTCGAGATCGTCGTCCTCTTCCTCCTCGTCCTCGAGATCGTCGAGTCGATCGAACGCCACCACCACCGGGCGCCAATCTCCAAGCAACTGTAAAATTTCCTGAAGTAACTCCCCCGCTTTCGACTCTCGCACCTCCGAAGCGTGACTCGGAAGCCCCAACTCGTCCAGTTTCCACCCCGCCAGCGATCGCCCCCCCAACCACTTACGAGCAAACGGCGCTTGCGAGGGGGACAGCGTCCACAAAATCGCCCGTACGATATCCGGATCGTCAATATCCGGCCGCACCTTAAAAAACGCCTCCGCCACGCGATCGATCCAAACGCGGTTGCGATCGTGGGGTTGCATCTTCAACCGTTTCACCGCCATCTCCGGCGTCATCGTCTTCGCCGTGGCGTCGATACCGCGAAACGCCTGATTGGCCAAAAAACTCGCCAACTCCTGCCACTGCATGAATCCCGTCGCGCCCCGCTGCGTCAAGCCGCGCACCACCGCCGACAGCAACCCCTGACGGATAGCTGTTCCGTCCTGAAACTGTTGGGCGTCTACATAGACGAACGCGCCCCGTTCCGAGGCTTTCAACTGACGCCACACCCGACTGAGGAGATGGGTTTTACCGGTTCCCTCCTCCCCCAAGACCATCAGGGGTTCGATGCGCTTGCCCCTTTCCACCGCCTTCAACGCCGCTGCCAAGGCTTGAGTGGCCTCGCGGTGGACGCTTTCGCAGTCGGGTATCGCACCACTCCAAACCTCGAGTTCGCCGAGTTCGGACAAACCCGAGAAGGGATTGTGGCGTTCGATGGCGCGGTTGAGATCGGCGAGAGTACGGCGATCCAAAATCGGTAACGCTTCCACTAACGACCTATCGACTCGGAATCGACGGGAAAAAACTGCTTCGCCTCGTTACAATAGCGCCACGGAATGCCGTCGGGGTCTTTCGATCGAACCCATTCGACAAAATCCGGTTTGTGCTTGCGTTTGCCGATCGTACTGGGACTGACATCGAGCCGACGAGCCAATTGTGCTTGAATCAGTGGCGCTGGCCAGGTCTCGGTCTCGGGTTCGAGCGCCGCGCGATCGGGCGCACGGGACGCCGGAGCATCGGGATAGAAGCAGTAACGAACGTCTCCTCGATCCGTTATTTCAAATCTAGCATCGAATTCCCGCGCTGTTTCGTCGAGTAGAGGTTTCACCTGGGAGGGGGGAGACTGCACCCGCGCCGCAAACTCTTGCAGAGTAAAGGGTTGGCGGCTTTCGCGAATCTGTCGATACAGCTGCTCTCGCAACGCGGCGGCTTGTTGGTTTCGGCGATGGCGATCGCGCTGCCACAACAGCAACCCTCCCGTTCCCGCGATCGCCGCGAATCCCACCAGGTTCACCGCCAGTAACATCGTCGTCAAGGTATCGAAAAAGGCACGAAAGAAGGCAATGCCCCCTTGTAACATAGCAGGAATGACAAACAAGGCAGCTAAAACCGCCCCAATAACGCGCCAATAGGTTTTCGGGGAAAATTCGACGGGATCGCCGTTGCGAGTCATCAGTTTTGGGAGTCTAGGAACAACGTTTCCCAAATTTTGACATACTGGCGAGAGTTGATCGTTTCGCCACCACGCCGACCGCTCCCTTGGGGGCCTCTCCCAGAACCGAACCTAACTTGCCGCCGCCTCCCGGTGGGAATTTGCTATAACGATCGATAAGAGGCTTTTTTCTCCACTCTTCTCCCTACGTTATGGCTCCCAATCCCCAGATTATCGATGCAGTTGAAAAACTGAACTACCGCGCCACCGTTGGCGACGTCGCCAGTCAAGCCGGACTCAAAGTCAACTTCGCCCAACAGGGACTCCTCGCCCTCGCCTCGGACGTGGGGGGACACCTGCAAGTGGCCGAAACCGGGGATATCGTTTATCAGTTTCCCAAAAATCTTCGCACCGTTCTCCGCAACAAGTTTTTTCGCCTGCGCCTCAAAGCCTGGTGGGATAAAGTCTGGCGCGTCTTGTTTTATTTAATTCGCATTTCCTTCGGGACGCTGCTGATTTTGTCGATCGTCTTAATTTTCGTGACGATCGCTGTCATTCTCTTCGCCGCCAGTTCCAGTCGCGACGGTGACGGCGGCGGCGGCGGAAGTAGCGATCGCGGCGGCGGTGGCGGGTTCTTCTTCCTACCGCGATTTTGGATATGGGATTGGTTCTGGTTTTACGATCCCGCCGCTTACAGCAGTTCTCGCAGTCGGATGCGGCGCAGCCAAGCCTCGACCAACCCAGAGAACGAGTCGGAACTCAACTTCCTCGAAGCCGTCTTTTCGTTCCTTTTCGGCGACGGAAACCCCAACGCCGATTTAGAAGAGCGTCGCTGGCAGGATATCGCCACGGTGATTCGCAACCATCAAGGCGTCGTCGTCGCCGAACAGATTGCCCCCTATCTGGACGATTTGGGGAGTCAGTTCGATCGCGAAACCGAAGACTATATGCTTCCGGTGTTGGCGAAGTTCGACGGCTACCCAGAAGTCAGCCCCGAAGGACAGTTGGTGTATCGCTTCCCAGAACTGCAAGTTACGGCGCAACAGCGATCGCGCCAATCTGTCGAACCGTACTTACAAGAGCGTCCCTGGAAATTCAGCCGCGCCAGTTCCGGTCAAATCTTACTTTCGACGGGACTCGGCGCCCTCAACATCATCGGTGCCTTGATGTTAGGCTCCTTGTTACAGGATCGCGCCTTGGTGGCAGAACTCGGCGGACTCGTGGCCTTCGTGGCGTCGATTTACGGCATTTTATTAGCCTACGGAACAGCGTTTTTAGCGGTTCCTTTAATTCGCTATTTCTGGATTCAATGGCGCAACGGCCGCATCGCCGGACGCAACGAAGACCGAAAAGCGCGAGCCTTAGCCTACGAACAGGCGAAATCCCAACTGCAACCGAAGCTAGACTACGCCCGTCAGTTCGCCGCAGAAACGGCAATTTCTGGGGAAGATTTAGCCTATACGACCGAGAAAGATTTGCTCGAGCAAGAGTTCGAGCAGTCGGATAAAATCGACGAGGAATGGCGCAGGCGCCTAGAATCAGGGTCTTAGTGAATTGAGAATCGATCCGCCCTAATTCTTCCGATCCATTTGACAGGGAAGGGAGCAAAGCCCACGTCTTTTAAGCGTGGGACGAACGCGTTGAAGCTTTTAAGCTTCGAGGCTACAATTCTACTTATTGAGGCACAGGTAGCCAACCTCAGCAAAAACCTGGCATCGAAAGATGAGAACCTTGAAAACTGAAGTTATGGGGTTCCATGCGGAAAATAGCTCGCGTGGGTAAAAGCTTCAAGCGTCAAGTCTGGAGACTCAGGATTTGGCGCTCCACTGTACGGTAGATGCGAACACGCCAGCCCGATCTCGACCTCTGTTAGGCAGGCAAGAGCTTGCCGGTTGACGTTCTCCCCCGCCTGAAGGCAGGGGGATTCCTGGTTCGTCGATCCACCTT
>NZ_JBNGCO010000009.1:0-72822 GCF_049974805.1 Baaleninema sp. | reverse complement strand
TGAACGAAGGTTTGCGGGCTTGGATGGCACCTACCGACCAACCCCACGAAGGCTTAGAGTTCCCCGAAGAGGTTCTGCCTCGCGGTAACGCTCTGTAAGTTTGTTGGTATTGCATTTCGATCGTGATGAGATGGCGATCGACTTCCATTCCAAAACGAGTTCCCCTGCTGTCTGGCGGGGGATTTTTTTTGGGCGCGATCGCTTTTGGAGGGTAAAAAATTGGGAAAAAATCTGCGCACGGTCGATTCTGATTTGATTGTGTTATCCTAGCGGCAGTGAGAGCCAAGAGCTTCTCAATGTTGTTTGAAAATCTGGAGGTGGTGCCCGTGCAGGATAGTTGTAGTAACGTTAAGGGTTTCCAGGTTGGACTGTACCGGCTGTGTGCCGGGGCTGTTCTCTAAGCGACAGCTTGCGCGTCCGCGCAAACGAGTTTCGCGCCGGAGGACAAGCTAACTTGGAGTTCCTCCCGGCAGTCAGGTTCCAATCTGTAGATCCGCTAGACCGCTCTTGCTCTTCTGTGCCGATCGAGGTACGCCCGAGCAAGAGCGGATAGTTTTTGAGGGTTGCCAGAGCTGCCTGAGATCGCTTAAATTTAAAATTAAATTTAAAGTTAAATTCAATGAAATTGCGATCGATTCGATCGACAAATGTGGAAACTTCCCGTTTGAATTCCGTTAGGACTTACGCCGAAACCCGGTAAGACAGTATATTCTGCTATTTCAGCCCGCAAGGGGTCGCGAAAAACCGCGTTTCTGACCTGACAACTGCGTAACTCCTGTCCGTTTAAAAGCGAGCGATCGCGATCGAACCCTCGTAAAACTACGCTATCTTTAAAAACAAGTTATCGAGATCGTCCGTGTTTTTACGGAAAATTTCTCGAAAACAGACGTTCGCAAGGAAATCCTATGGCACTGTTAAACGACAGCGAAATCCAAAACCAACTCAAGGAACTGTCCGGTTGGGAATTACACGGTAAGGAAATCCAACGAACCTTTACCTTTGAGAATTTCGTCAAAGCGATCGACTTCGTAAATCGCTTAGTCGAACCCGCCGAACAAGCGGGACACCATCCGGACTTGTCCGTTTCTTATAATAAAGTCACGGTCAGTCTGACCAGCCACGATGCTGGAGGCTTAACCGAAGCCGATTTCGAGATGGCTCAGACCATCTCGAAGCTGTAAAAAGCCAGAGCGCCCAGGGCGCGAAAGCCCAAGCATCGCTTCCCGAGTCGCGTTCAAATTTCCTCGGATCGACGATCCGATTTCGATCGTGTCAGTTTGCGACCCCGATAGTTTCCATACCGACGACCCTCGACTCGGACTCGTCGAACAGTTGCTAGAAATCGGCACTGCCCTTTCCGGGAGTTACAACCTTTCGGAACTGCTGGAGTTGATTCTCTCAAAAAGCCGAGAAATTACCTGTAGCGACGCGGGAAGCGTGTATTTGGTCGATCGAAGCGACGACTATCCCAAACTGCTGTTTAAAACCGCACAAAACGATTCCCGACCGAATATTTCGTTTCGGGAATTTGCCATGCCGCTAACGCCCCACAGCTTAGCGGGATACGTCGCCCTCACGGGAGAAACCCTCAATCTCCCCGACGCCTACAATCCACCGCCAGGGGCGCCCTACAAACTCAACCGCAATTTCGATCGCGATCTGGGCTACCAAACACGATCGGTACTGGCGATTCCCATGCGAAATCGCACGGGAGATGTCATCGGGGTGTTGCAACTGATCGATCGCAAAACCCGGCCTGACGTTCAGTTAACCCCCGCCAACGTCGTGGAGATGACCCAACCCTATTCCAAATGGGAAGAACGGGTGGTGAGTTCCCTGGCCAGTCAGGCGGGAATTTCCATCGAACGGAACAACCTGCAAGAGGCAATCGAACATCTCTTTGAAGGCTTCGTCCGCACCTCCGTACAAGCCATTGAAATGCGCGATCCCTGTACCTCGGGGCATTCCGAACGAGTGGCACAATTTTCCGTGAAACTGGCCGAAGCCGTCAACAACGCCGAAAGCGGCCCCTTACAGTCGGTGCGCTTCGACAACCGACAGATACAAGAATTACGTTACGCCGCACTGCTACACGATTTCGGTAAAATCGGCGTTCCCGAAGCCATCTTAGTCAAAGCCAAAAAACTCTATCCCGAACGACTCGAGACGATACGCCAACGCTTTCACCTGGTCAGGCGCACCTTAGAACTCGAATGTCTTCAGGAAAAATATCGCCATCTGTGCGATCGCCTGCACGATCGCCCGGACGCCGCCGACGGAGAAGACCCCTCGCCCCCTCCAGACTCCCTCGAGTGGGACCGACAACTCGAAAACCGCATCGCCCAACTCGACGAATACTGGCAACTCGTTCTGAGGGCTAACGAACCGGCGGTGCTGTCGGAGACCTGCTTACAACAGTTGCAGGAACTGGCCGCCTACACTTACACCGACGTAGACGGTCGCCGCAAACCCCTAATTACCGAAGAGGAACTGGCTCAGTTGAGCCTGTCCCGGGGGGGGAACCTGACGCCAGCGGAACGGTCTGCCATCGAAGCTCACGTCAGCCATTCCTACGCATTTCTCAAACAGATCCCCTGGACGAAAAGCCTTGCCGCCGTTCCCGAAATCGCCTACGGCCACCACGAAAAACTCGACGGAAGCGGTTATCCGCGCGGCTTAACCGAAGAAGATATCCCCCTACAAACTCAGATATTGACGATCGCCGATATCTACGACGCTCTCACGGCGGGCGATCGCCCGTACAAACACGGTCTCGCCCCCAACGCCGCCCTGCAAATTCTCTCTCGAGAAGCCACGAAGTACGCCATTAACCCGGATTTACTGAAAATCTTCGAGGAACAGCAGGTTTACGCCAGCGTCGCCCCTTCACCTCAAGCGAGGCGGTTGCGAACGGCGTGAGCGACGAGGGCGCAGGGTTCCCGGCGGTCCCCAAGCGATACGATCGCGCCCGTCCCACGGCTGAAATTCCAACCGCCCCGCCCAACGCTGCCACAACAGCCAGGCTGCGGCGTCGAGGTCTTCGCCATTGTCGAGGCTGGCGCGAAACACCGCGCCCAAGCTGACGCGGGTGCGCCAAGCACCGCACAGTCCCCCCGCCAGGATACAAGCACGGGTGCGATGGCGTTCCCATCCCCGCAGTCTCGCCACTGCCAAAGGCCAGTTTCCCCCACAACTGAGAACGGCGTACAGTACCCGAGACAACAGGGACTCGTCCGCCTCTCTCGTCGGTCTCCCCTCAAGCCGTTGTCTGAGGGGGGTTAACTCGGACTCGGGGTCGAGATGCTGTTGCGCGAAGGTCTCGGCCAGGAAGTCGAGGTCGAGGCGATCGCCGATGGCAGCGGCCGCCGTCAACGCCATCCCTAACACCTCCGACCGTTGCGAAGGGGGCGGTTTCAACAGTTCATCGACGGCATCGCGCAAGCGATGGCTGTCGTCGTGAAACAGCAACGCCATCAGCCACACTCCAAACAGCGGCGTTTCAGACCAGACGGCGCGATCGCCGTCTTCCCCCCGAACCCATCGTGCGATCGCCTCCCGTTGCGCCTCTCCCATCCAAACGGGAGCGGCATCGGGAGACCGACTCAGACGATACCCCAGTTCGGCACCGAGTAACGCGCCGCGAAACCGTTCTAACCGCGAGAGATACACGAGACTAGCGATCGCTCAAAAGTTGGTGTGCCTCTAAAACGGCGCGTTCCGTTTCCTCCCAACCCATACATTTATCCGTTACGGACACGCCGTATTGTAAATCCTTCAAATCCTGGGGAATCTTTTGATTGCCCTCGAACAAGTTCGATTCCAACATCATACCTACGATGGAGGAATTCCCCTGACAGACCTGGCGCACCACGTTCTGAAACACCCCCGCTTGACGCTTGTGGTCTTTATTCGAATTGCCGTGGCTGCAATCGATGGCCAGACGAGGGGGCAATCCCGCCTCTTTTAACTGCCTTTCCACTTGGCGAATCGAGTTCGTATCGAAATTCGGCTGGCCACCGCCGCCCCGGAGGATGATGTGGGCGTAGTTGTTGCCGCTGGTGTTGAACACGCTCACGCGGCCGAGTTCGTCGATTCCCAAGAAGCTGTGAGGGCCTCGGGCGGCTTTCATGGCGTTGACGGCCACTTCGATGCTGCCATTGGTGCCGTTTTTCAAACCGACGGGCATCGATAACCCGCTGGCCATTTCCCGGTGGGTTTGGGATTCGATGGTGCGAGCGCCAATGGCAGACCAAGAGATCGCATCGCTGATATACTGCGGCACGATGGGATCGAGGGCTTCCGTGGCGGTGGGCAGTCCCAGTTCGGCAATATCGAGGAGTAATTCCCGAGCCAGTAACAATCCTTTTTCGATGTGGAAGGAATCGTCCATATCGGGATCGTTGATCAGTCCTTTCCAACCGACGGTGGTACGGGGTTTTTCAAAGTATACTCGCATGACCAGCAGCAGTCGGTCTCGGACGCGGTCGGCTAAATCTTTCAAGCGGCGGGCGTAGTCGCGGGCTGCGTCTACGTCGTGAATCGAACAGGGACCGAGGACAACAAAGCAGCGAGAATCTTTGCGATCGATAATCTCTTCGATCTGGCGGCGAAAGGCGTAAACCGTTCGCTCCATGCTATCGGTCAGGGGAAGTTTGGCTTTAATTTCCGCAGGGGTTAGGAGTACCTGCGAATTGGCGATATGAGTGTCGAAAAGTTGTTGCGGCATCGTGCGTATCGGAAGATGGCGAATTGAGGTCGATCGGCGATCTCTTATCTTAAAACAGTTTATCGATCGATCCAGCCGGGCGATCGCGAGACTTTACGGACAATTTAAGGCGGGCTGCGTTCGCTTGTGGGGAATTCCCGCCGTGGCCTCTTCTCGGGCGCCAGGGGATACCCGCACTAAGGGCTACTGGCTTTTTTGACGGCGAGACACCGACAGTTCCATCATCTCCGGCAACGTCACGAATCGATAACCTTCTGCTTCCAAACGATCGAGGATTTGAGGCAGCGCCGCCACCGTGCGGGCACGATTTCCGCCGCCGTCGTGGAGTAGAATTACCGCACCGGGAGCGGCGCGATCGACCACGTTGGAGACGATTTCGGGGACTGACACTGCGTAATCCAAACTATCGAGAGACCACATCATCACGGCGTAGTCCTGTCCGGCTGCATGGGCGGCCAAACCGTTGGTGAGGTTGCCCCCCGGCGGACGGAAAAAGCGAGTGTGAACCCCCGTGACCTCGTAAATAAACTCCGAGGTGCGATCGATTTCCTGCATCGCTTCAGCCGTCCCCACGGGGTGATATCGATGGTTCCAACTGTGGTTTCCGAGGGTGTGACCTTCTGCCACGATACGGCGTAACAAATCGGGGTTGTTTTCTGCGTGGCGGCCGATGACGAAAAAGGTGGCGTGGGCGTTGTGTTTGCGGAGAATGTCGAGAATTTCAGGGGTGTTCGACCAGGGGCCGTCATCAAAGGTCAAGGCGACGACGCGATCTTGAGAGGGAAGCGGTACGTCGTAAACAGTTTGACCGCGAAACGCTTCCGGGGCGACGTGATAGACGATGGGGGGATTTTGTTCGAGTTGGATTTGAGCTTGGGTATTGTCCCAAATGCGATCGACTTGCTGTAAGGAGGTTTGGGCGTGACGGGCAACCACCGCTTGCACTCGTGGAATTTCAACCGTCGGTAAAGCGCTGGCTTCCTCTTGAGGCAGGGTGGCCTGCAACATCTCTTGCGGCATCGGACGAAACGCCAGCAGTAAAAAACCCAGGTTAAGCAGACTTGTGGAGACGAGTTTTTTCCCCAACGGTTCGCAATGCTTTTCGATGGGACGCCGTCGTTTGACCGGGCGGCGTTTGCCCTGGGGGGCAAGTGGGTACGGAACGCGCGGGAACGTGGGCTTTTTCATGTTGAGTTGAGGAGTGGGGAACAAACGGAAGGTTAAGGTAAGCCGTCGCAACGAGGACGGGGCGACAGAGAAGCGATCGCGCCCACTGACGACCATCGGTTTTCCAAGGCGGCGGGATACCTCCCTCGGCGCGATCGCTCGACCGGGAGAAACAAACGCCACAACGGGGGATTTGAAGGTTCCGGGGTTAGTCTAGCCCGAGTTGTCTCTTCCCGCAAAGCCCTTCGTTGGAGAACGTTCGTTCCCTCAAAAGACACCCGTATCGATCGATACAAGAGATTGGCGAGATTTTCGGAAAAGTTTTCCGACCGGAAGGAAAAACAGTTCAAAATCGAGGAAATTTCGGTGTAAAAACTGCTCGAATCTAAAGTGTTGTAACGATCTTCGGAAAACTTCATCTATGGGAATGAAGCTCTTTTTACGATAAAAATAGAGACTATACAGGACTAGGAGGGGAGCGGGGTGTCCGAAAAACGTTTTCAATTCAATTTTCAATTCAATTTTCAATTCAATTTTCAATTCAATCGATTGAATTTCAACTCTTTATCGCTGTGGTCTGTGGCTACCTTGCCGATGGCATTATTGGCGACAGTCAGTCCGATAAAAGACGTCGCGCTACTCAAGGCCGTCGGTTCTACACCATCGCCGTCGGAGGCGACAAGCCATCTCGATCGCGCCCAAACTGCTCAAACCCAGATCGCCCAAGCCGAACCCACGGAGGAGATCTCCCCCGTTCCCGACGGGAGGTATCTATACGGTGAAGACCCCGTTCCCAACCGCATCGGAACCGCTTATATGGTGTTCGAGGTGCGCCACAACCGCGCCGTCGGTGCGTTTTATATGCCTCGTTCTTCTTTCGATTGCTTCTACGGACGCGTTAGCCCTCACCACCTCCAAGTTACGGTGGTCAACAGTTACGATCGCACCGCTTACGAGTATGCGGTGGTTCGAGACGATTCGGCGATCGCGACGACGGCCGAGGTGGCTGTGGCGCCAGAATTTGAAGGGTTTTACCGCATCGACGCCCTCAGCGATCGCGATCGCGACATCTTAAATACCTGTGCGACCGAGTTTCCTAGAGGGTTTCAAGGTAGTGTAAGGTAAGGTCGATGGTGACGGCCACCTCAGCCCGAGTCATGTCTTCCATCGGTCGTAATTGGCGAGGATCGGGGTGGTTGACGACGAGTCCGGCTGCGGTGGCTTGGGCGAGAGCGGGAACGGCATAGGCGGGGATAGCGGCGCGATCGCGGTAAACGGACAACACCTCGGGATCGACGGGTTCGTTATTGAGATTTAAGCCGCTAACGACAGCCAAAAACCCTTGTAAGCGGGTGACGTTTTGACCGGGGCGAAAGGTTCCGTTGGGAAATCCCGTCAGGAAGCCCATGCGGTTGGTTTTGACGATCGCCTCGTATCCCCAAAAATTGCGCGGTACGTCGATAAAGGTTTGTGCCTCGCGGACGAAGGGGCGATCGAAGGCTTGGGCGAGAATAGCCGCAAAGGCAGCCCGCGTCAGGGGACTTTCGGGACGAAAGCGATGGTTGCCCACACCGGCCACGATGCCGCGATCGAACAGACGTTGGATGTGGGCTTGCGCCCAATGTCCCGCAATATCCACCAACCCGGTCGGCCGGGGGAGTTTCTCGGGGGCGAGGGTTTTCTCGAAGGTTTGGAGAAACTCGGCAAACTCCGGTTGTGCGATCCCAAAGACTTTCGGTAATTTTTGCTGGCGTTTCAAAACGTCCCGAACTTCTGAATTGGCAATCTCCGCCAGGGGTCTGCCTTGACGCAACGCTAAGGCCGCCGCAATTCCTACCCCTTGACCGACGCCGACATTAAACTCGACGATACGTCCAGCCGCCGAAGCGTATCCCTCAAATCCAGACGCAGGACTCACCACCGCCAGATTCGGCAGGTCGCGAATTTGGGCGTGGCCGATGCCGATGTTAAACAGGGGTTTAGTATGCACGCTGATGCTTTGATAGCCCTTTTCTGAGGCTTTTCGTCCCAATCCTTCGATGCCGCCGCGCACGTCGAAATGATAGCCGAAGGTGCCCAAGGCTTCGCCGACATCGACACCCCCTTCCAGCATTTTCGCGCCGCTGAGGGGAGAGACAACCCCCGTTACGTTTCCGGCGTGGCGGATGTAGAGTTCCGGGGCTGGGGTGACGTCCCGGGCGCCGAGATAGTGTTGGAACCACCGCCGCAGGTTTTGGAATTCTTGCAGCATGGCGGGGGTGGGTTTGGCGTCGTTGCGGGCCAGGGTTTCGGCTTCCGTCCCGGTGACGAAAAACAGCAGGGAATTCCACGAGAGGCGATCGTTGGAGAGAACGGCAATGTTGCCGTTGTCGAAGAGAAATCCGGTGTTTTTGAGGGAAAAGGGTTTGTTGCGGTGTCCGTGGTAGGCGATGCTGAGGGCGCGACTGCGAACGTCTACGAAGTCTCGATCGCTATAGAGGGTCAGCCAGTTCCCCTCGGCGTCGGTGAGGCTTTGACGCAGCCAGTTGGCGAGGCTGTCGTTGCCTCCGGAAGCGGCTTTAAACCAGTATTTGCCGATGCTGTTGCCGGGGGTGGTGAGGTGTTTGAAATAGCTGGCTTCGACTTGTTTGAGGCGGGCGAGGCTGAGGCCGTGGGTTTGGAAGCAGAGGGTGACGGGAAGTTCGGCTTCGGGGAGTCCGAAGGTGGCGAAGCCGGAGAGTTTTTCGACCCCTGCGGCTTGGGCGAGTTCGGCGTTAACGGTGGCGTCGATAAACTGTTGGGCGAAGTAGGTATCGCCCCGCGTCAGGTGGATGCCGGAAATGCGGTTTCCGGTTTTGAGGACGCGATCGATCTCGATGTGGCTGAGGACGTAAGCACCGACTTCGGAGAGCATTCGCCGCAAGGCGGAATCGGCGGCTTGGGGATCGAGGGCAATCCAATCGACGCCCGCGCGATCGAGGAATTCTCGGTAAATGCTGGGCGGATCGCCGAAGCTGTCGAGGTTGTAGCGTTGGCGAAGGTCGTAGGGAATGCTGCTGCGATCGAGATAGGAGAGTTCCCCTCGCACTAAGTGGCCGCCGAGTCCCAGACTGGCGTTACTTTTGGTCAGGACGAGACTGCGGGGAAACTGGCCGGTTTGTCGGTGGTATTCTCGCGCGGCGCTGACGAGTCCGAGGATACCCGGTACTTCGTCTCCGAACAGGATGAAATCGAAGGTCTGAGACATCGGAATCGGTTAAGACAGGAACGGGGCGATCGAGGGCGTGAATTCTGGGTTGGCATTCTAGGGTATTGACTATGGTATTGAATCTTTTTGGTGTTGCCCTCCCCCGGAGAAGGCACGGGCGATCGCGAGTCCCCCGGTATCTAGCTCTTTCTTTGACGTGGCAATTCCCGAAGATCGAGTTTTTGCCGGGTTGCTGCCTCGCGTGGGTCGAATTGGCGATCGCACTGCTGTCCCCTCTGGTGTTTGTCGGTTCACTTTTCCGACAGGCGAGGCATCAACGACACTAAGTTACAGGGACGATAGCGGCTGTCCAACTGCCAGCGTAAAATCTCGTTCCAGCCGTCGCTACAGGCGCCGGAAGACCCCGGTAAGGCAAATAAATAGGTTCCCCCCGCAACGCCAGCGGTTGCCCGAGATGGCAACGCCGCCACGCCGATTTTGCGGTAGCTGAGATGGCGGAACAATTCTCCGAAACCGGGGATGTCTTTTTCGCAAACTTGCTGAAAGGCTTCCGGCGTTACGTCTCGTCCGGTAATTCCGGTTCCCCCTGTGGTGATAATGACATCGATCTCGCGGTTGGCTATCCAGGTTTTCAGGCGATCGACGATCGCCTCGCAGTCGTCGGAGACGATCGCGCGATCGACGAGATGGTGTCCCGCTTCGGCGATCGCGCTGGTTAACACTTGTCCCGATTTGTCTGTCTCGAAGGTTCGCGTATCCGATACCGTCAACACGGCAATGTTGACGGCAAGGAACGCCCGCGATTCGTCAATACCCGCCATAGGTTTCGGTTGATTGGTTTCGATGCGATCGCTGCGATCGCCAACTTTGCGATAATATCGCCCCAGTTATCGCAGCGGCAAGCGAATCTCGAAGGTTGCCCCGACGCCGGACTCAGAGGATAAGGTTAGTTCTCCACCGTGGTTTTCGGTGACGATTTGATAGGCGATCGCCAATCCTAATCCCGTTCCTTTTCCTGGCGGTTTCGTAGTAAAAAAGTTCTCGAAAATGCGCTGTTGGATCGGTTCGGGAATGCCGGGACCGTTATCGGCAATTCTCACGATCGCCCACTCGTCCTCGACGACGGTTGTGCTAATGGTAATGCGAGGCGACTCCTGGGGAGATTCTGGCGATTCTAAGGCATCGATGGCATTGCTCAACAGGTTCATAAAGACCTGACTCAACTGCCCGGAATAGCATTTCACTAAGGGCAAGTCGCCGTACTCTTTCACCACCTCAATTCCTTTTTTGAGACGGTTACTTAAAATTAATAAAGTACTCTCGAGACAGTCGTGCAAATCGGCAAGTTTGCGGCTGCCATGACCGACGTGGGAAAAACTGTGCAAACTGCTGACAATTTGCGTCAGCCGTTCGGCGCTGACTTTCAGGGTGGCTAATATTTTGGGTAAATCCTGCTTGAGAAAGTCGAATTCAATATCGTCTTTGAGGTCTTCGAGGTCTTCGTCACTCATGTTTGAACTGTTCTCGTAGGCTTCGACTACCTCCATCAAATCTTCAAAATAGTTGGTCAGAAATCCCATGTTTCCGTTAATGCAGTTGACGGGATTTCGGATTTCGTGAGCGACTCCCGCCACCATACGACCCAAACTCGACATTTTCTCCGTTTGCATCATTTGAGCTTTGGTTTGCTCGTTGAGGAGTTGAGTCGTGAGTTGGTGGATTTCCGATTGCGCGACGAGGAGTTGGTGAACGTCGAGCAGTCGATATTCGTTCGGTTCGATTTCGACGAGAATCGGTTCGTAAAGGAGTTCGGGCGGCCGTTGAAGCGATCGCCTAGCGGCCATGACGATCAGCGTCTCTCGCTGACAACAGAGAACCTCGGTTTGAGCGAAATTGTACAGGGATGCGATGGGACGACGAGAAAACAGTTCGACCCCGTAAGGACGGCTCATGTGTTCGAGGAAGCGTCGCCGCGAAACAACGCCGACTAATCGACCGCGATCGACGAGAATCACCCCTGGTAACAAGGAGTCGACATCGAAAAGTTGTACGACCTCGCGACCGGGGCGCGATACTTCGATTTGACAGTCGTGTAACGAGAGTTCTTCGAGGGTCGAGTCTAAACTCAAGTTCGATTTGAACGAGTTCGGACGGCTTGAGAAAGGAGATTCGATCGAAGAGAGGAGTGGTGCAGCCATAGCTGAAAACTCGTGAAAGCTTCGAGTATTTTTGTTGGGTATTGCAGATATAGTTTTAGTTTAATCTAAATTTCATCTATTCATGAAACCGATCGTATATTCTTCAAGAAGTCGAAAAAAAATTAACCAAATTTTAACTTATTCTTAACGCCATATTTAAAATTTTTTGCTTAATATAGAAGTGAAATAAATATATCTCAAAATATATCCAATTAAATTAAAATCGTACAACATACTGTAATCCGATTTGAGCTAAAAAGGGTCTCGCAGCCTCGATGGTCTGTGTGAAAAGCGATTGGCGACAAGGGGTTTCGCGCGGCAGATCGGATGGCTAAATGGCTCAGTCAAACGAGTTCGATCGCCAGCCCAGTCGGTCTGTTCAACTGGCCAAATTTAGCGGTTTGTCGGTTCTCTTATCGGTCGTCTGTCGCGGCTCTGCGGACGCCTTCGCCGAGGGGAAGGCAGCGGGCGATCGCCTCGAATACTCGAGCCGTTCAATCGAGCAATTCAAACGAATCGAAAAACGGCCGAGCGTCGTCGAAAAACTCGTTCCGTTCCGCTTCAGAAATATCGAGGGGAATTACCGCCATAAGCTGATACAGGCGGCGATCGACCAAATACAGGCGATGTCTGTAGACCAAACCATCGTCTCCTTCGTAAAACATCTCCATACCGGGATGTCCGGATAGAAAAATGCGGCGATCGGGGGTCAAACGTTGGTTCACGTTGGTGACGACGCCCTCGATGGCTCCCTCAAACAGCGTTGAAGGGGGAACGGCCGCGAAAAAATCGGGAAAGTCAGCCACCATCACCGCAAAGGCGCGATCGTCGAGATCCATGCCCAAAACATAAACATCGAGATCTCCGAGACTCGTCTCCACAGGTTCGATGCCTTCCCGTACCGTTCCGGGGGGCATGGCCACGGCAAACCCCGCGCCCAGGTTCTCCAGTTCCTGCCAGCCGTCCCCCCGCAGGGGAACTGACGTTTCGCTGGCAGCCTCGTTGGAAGACACCGCTGGCTTGGGCTGCCAAATCGCTTCTGAAGTCAGTAACAGTGCCGCGATCGCCACCGTTCCCAAAATCTCGAATAGGGTCTCGACAATATATCGATTGCTGCGTTTCACCGACACCTCCTAGCATTATCTTGCATATTTGTTGTGCTGCCCCAACGAGCGGACATCCGTACCGATCGCCTCTCGAACAACCTGGCAAAATAGTGTCACGGTCAGACGATCGAAATACCGCCCTCAAGCGATTTCAACTTCTCAAGGTTGTTCTGACTCCTCAGATATTTCCATTCGTAAAGATACAACTACTATGCGATGGACTAAAGTTTTTAAAACCTCGATTTCCCCAACTCACCTTGTAGCGATCGCCCTTGGCGTTCTGTTGACGCTCGGTGTCGGCAACGTTTTACCGACGCAAGCGGCACCCGTGGCCGCCGACACCGCCCCACCCCCTAGCCTCGCACGAGCGCGGGGCAGTTTCGTGACCGCTGCCGTGAACCGAGTCGGGCCGGCCGTGGTCCGCATCGACACGGAGCGCGTCATTACCCGCAATGTCGATCCTTTTTTCGACGATCCCTTTTTCCGTCAGTTCTTCGGCGATGAATTTTTCCCCTCCATGCCCCGCGAACAACTGCAACGGGGGCAAGGTTCGGGATTCATCATCGACGGCGACGGAACCGTTCTCACCAACGCGCACGTGGTGAACCAAGCCGATCGCGTGACGGTGAAACTCAAAGACGGACGGGAGTTTGAGGGACAGGTGATGGGGGTCGATGTCGTAACTGACCTCGCCGTCGTGAAAATCAATGCGGGCAAGACCAGTTTACCCGTTGCGACCCTCGGAGATAGCGATCGCGTGCAAGTGGGGGATTGGGCGATCGCCGTCGGCAACCCCCTCGGTCTCGATAATACGGTGACGCTGGGCATTGTCAGCACCTTAAACCGTTCGAGCGCCCAAGTGGGAATTCCCGACAAACGCCTCGACTTCATCCAAACAGACGCTGCCATCAACCCCGGTAACTCGGGCGGACCGCTCCTCGACGAACAGGGGCGCGTGATTGGGGTGAACACCGCCATTCGCGCCGACGCCAACGGGATCGGCTTTGCGATTCCCATCAATACCGTCAAAGCCGTAAAAGACCAACTGGCGCGGGGTGAGAACGTAGAGCATCCTTTCGTTGGCATTCAAATGATTACGCTGACGCCCGAGTTGGCTCGGGAAAACAATCGCGATCCGAACGCGCCGTTGCGAGTTCCGGAAGAACGAGGGGTTCTGGTGATGCGCGTGGTGCCTAACAGTCCGGCATCAGCGGCGGGATTGCGTCGCGGCGACGTGATTACGGCCATCGAAGGACAGGCGATCGAAACCGCCGACGAACTCCAGCGGTTTGTGGAAAACAGTCAGGTGGGACAGGTGTTGCGTTTCCAAGTCCTGCGGGATAACCGAACTTTGCAACTGCGGGTACGGACGGGAGAATTGCAACCGACGCGATCGTAGATTTGTCACTTATGATATCCCGTCTCTCCTGTACAGTGGGAGAGACGGGATTCGTTTTTTCGGTGCGTCGGGGCGCGATCGCAACCCGGAAAAAGTCCTGTTTCTCCGTCGCGGTTGGCGGATCGACCGTTCGGCGGGAGAAGTTTTTTACATTTTTTTTAATCGAAAGAAGCGCGTCCGACAAGGGTGAGGACTGTCTCGCAAAATTGTTAAAATGATTACTCTGAGACAAGGCTTTAAGGATGGGTACGCCTCGAGACGCACCGGGGCGAGAGTGGCGCCGAACCGTCGAACGTCTTTCTTTGCAGGCTGCTTTTTTGCGTTTTGACCTTGAATTCTGATCTTTGGTTTCTATTCGTTCCCCCGATCGCAGGCGGAATCATCGGCTATTTCACGAACGATCTCGCCATCAAGATGTTGTTCCGCCCCTATCGGGCGTACTATATCGGCAAGTATCGCGTTCCCCTCACGCCGGGGTTGATTCCCCGCAATCAGGGACGCCTCGCCAAGCGCGTGGCGGATACGATTATGGGATCGCTGTTGACGCCGACGGAACTGCAAGGGTTGGCGCGGCGGCTGTTGTCCATCGAACGGATACGGGGGGCGATCCTGTGGCTGCTCGATCTGGCCCGGGAACAACTCACCCCCGATAGCGATCGCAAAACCACTCACCTGCTGGCGGGGATTTTACACGATCTGTTTGGGGAATCGTTACCTCGGTTGTTGAAGGTTTGGTCGCGGCGAGATGATTTTTTGGTGCGACAGGTCGATAAGATTTTTGACGACGTACTGTTAGAGTTCCGATTGACAGACCAACAGGCGTCGCAACTGGCGGATTGGTTGATGCAGGTGGCACTGTCTCCCAATTCGGTACGGTTGGCGATTGTGGATTTTTTAACCGATCGCAATATTGTTATTATCGATGAAAGCTTCCGCGAAAAAAGTAGCGGAACATACTGGTTTGTGGCTCATTTTTTAGGCTTGCGAAATAGCCTGGTTCGCCTGCGGAACTACTGTCTCGACGAGAAGGAAAACGCTAACGCACAGTTGGCGGAGGTCATGGAATCCCTGGATTTGCAGTCCCGGTTGAAAGAATGGCTGCAAAATTTATCGCTGCAAAATCTCCCGGTTTCGACGGTGCGCCAACTGCGAAAAACTCTGCGAGATAGCGTGCGGAAATACGTCCGCACGGAAGGGGCGGATTTACTGCGCGGCTTGGGAGATTCGGTGGACTTCGAACACGCGGCGCAAGCGATTGTTAACCGCTTGCGAACTTCAAGGGTGGTCAATTCGTCTTTGGAACTGATCGGTCAAGAATTGGCATTGGTACTCGATCGCTATTTAGAAAAGGATCTTGAAAAAATCGTTGCTAAAGTGATTCCGATTTTGGCCATCGATCGCGTGATTGTCGATCGTGTCAACGCCACCTCTCCGGAAAATTTAGAAGAAGCGGTCGAAGGCATCGTGAAAAGCGAACTGCAAGCGATCGTCAACCTCGGCGGGATTCTCGGGGTTGTTATCGGTCTGTTACAGTCGGGATTGCTCTTTTTCCAAAATTCTGGGTTATAGGAAGTCCTGGTGGCTCAGAGGTTCGGACTCGCTTCGGGTCTGCGCCACCTCACCATCCCATTATCCCATCAACTCACCCGGCGACGATCGAACGAAGGTCTAACCCGGCGATCGTGGAGTCTTTGTTCGAGAATGGGAACGATCTCAGGCCAACCGAGATCGGGGCATCCGAGCAAATGTTGCAGGGCTTGCAAAGCCGTTTCCGATTCGTCCGGTTTCCCTAATGGCGTTACAAAGGGTTTTCGCTTGCGCTGGGCTTCGCGAATGCCCCAACTGACTGCCATTTGAATGAGTTCGCCGAGGCTGTTTCGTCCCCGCTCTTGATTCCACGTCCATCCTTCGACGGTGGTGGCGTATAACGGCGGTAAGCGATTGAGAGCGTAGGCGATGGCCTCGCTGGTATCGATCGATCGGGCCACCTCTGGCGGAAGTTCGCCGAGTTGTCGCTGGACTTCCTCGATGGCAAGGGGTTCCATCGCGTTACGGTAGATGGCGCAGCGATAGGGTGTTGTCGTCATAATCTTCCTCTTCGTGAACGCTGAATCGGAATTCGCCAGCAAAACCTGAGATGTTCGCAGTGAGGCTTCAACTCAGGAATTTTTTCGTCTCGATCGCAAATATTTACTCTGTTCTGACGGGAATCAATTGCAACAAGTTCCCTTGGCAAACGATCGTTCGATCGCCGAGAGTTTACTCTTTATTTCGATTCAATGCGATCGCCAAGGATTCCCCAAAATTAAGGGAATCTAAACCCGAACGCTTGTCTTGGCTTCAATCTTAAGAATATCGAGCTGTAATTTCCAGAGCTTGGGGGTAGTTATATGTTTTCAGGCAAGCATCAAGGGCGATAACCAGGTATCGCGCAATCGGCAATCGCCTGCGATCCCCTCCAGTTTTCAGGGGTTGAATCTTCTTTAAATCCCTCTCAAGACTCGACACCACTTCGCCGCTAACTCCACGTCAGTAAACGGCACGTTGACCGACGGTTGCCACTCGGGAAATATAAACTCGATGGCGATGGATTTACCTTTACGGGGTAAATTCTCCTCATCGATAACTTCTCCGTTGACAAGTAAGCGAATCTCTTTGACATCTCGCAACGAAAACGTCTGTAAATCCACCATGCCCCGACGAGTGGCCTTGCCCCAGGTGATTTGATGGTCTTTTTGACCCAAAACCGCCAAAATATCGTACTTGGCTCGCTCGAATCCTTCCGCCCAAGTTCGATAGGCCTCCACCTTCTGAAATTCGTTCCAACCCGCCCAGGCTAAACCGAAAAACAAGGCCAACAGCGGCAACCAAATCAAACCCCGTTCCATAATCTCTGCGTCCCGTAACTCAGCGATCGAAATCTGTGCGACGATGGCGCCGTTTGGCTCTCGATCGAGGAGTTTCTTCAATAACTCTCTATCTCTTCCAGTTTATCCTCCCAGTCGATCGCCCGTCAGCCATGCGCTATCGTGGAACAAACCCAAACCGTCGCGCTCCACCACAGGACGACAGCATTATGAAAAAGCTTTTACTGACCTTTCTATTTTTCCTCGGCTTGGGATGGGCGTTGTTTACCTTCAAAGGACTCGCCACCCAAGGGACTTACGACTCGATCGTTCTCGATTTTCGAGAAGATATTCCCCCCGCCCAAGTCGAACAGCAACTCAACGCGATTCGCAACCAATACCACCTCGAACCGCGTCTCAACAGCGAATTTTCCCGCGCCGATAGCGTCTATATCGTCGAAGGCGATCGCGAGACGCTACGCCAACTCAAAAAAGAATTCGGTAAATTCGTCGAATCCATCGAACCCAACTACATCTACGGCTTACCCGCCCCCGAACTGTACCGAGACAGCGGTTGTTCCACTTCCCCCCCCGGCGAGACTAACGCCCTCTCCCCCAACCGCCCCAACGATCCCTTCTACAGCAAACAGTGGAACCTACAAGCCATTAACATCGAAGGGGCGTGGCTCGACAGCGACGGCACCCACGTCACCGTCGCCGTCATCGATACCGGAATCACGAAAGTTCCCGACCTCGAAACCACAGAACTGGTTCCCGGCTACGACTTCGTCAACGATCGACAACAAGCCGACGACGACAACGGCCACGGAACCCACGTCGCCGGCACCATCGCCCAATCCACCAACAACAACTTCGGCGTCGCCGGTATCGCCTACAGCGCCAAACTGATGCCCCTGAAAGTCCTCAGCGCCCAAGGCGGCGGCACCGTCAGCGACATCGCCGAAGCCATCAAATTCGCCGCCGACAACGGCGCAGATGTCATCAACCTCAGCTTGGGCGGAAACGGCGAAAGCCAACTCATGCAAGAAGCGATCGACTACGCCTATAACAAAGGTGCGGTCATCGTGGCCGCCGCCGGAAACGCCAACCAAAACTCCGCCGGATATCCCGCCCGCTATCCCCATGTCGTGGGCGTTTCTGCCGTAGACGCCTCCGGCGACAAAGCCCCCTATTCCAACTTCGGCGCAGGCGTCGATCTTTCCGCCCCCGGCGGGAACACGAAAAACGGCGAATCCGGCGGTATCCTGCAACATACCATCGACCCCCAAAATGGTACGCCCGTCTTCGCCGCCTTCCAAGGGACGAGCATGGCATCCCCCCACGTGGCGGGCGTCGCGGCGTTAGTTAAAGCGGCCGGCGTAGACCGTAACGAAGACGTGGTTCGCATTCTCAAAGAATCCGCCCGTCCGGTCGAAGACGACACCCTGAACCATTTTGGCGCAGGACAACTCGATGCCAAATCCGCCGTGGAACTGGCGGTGAACGGTCAACTGACGTTTCGGGACTTCTTCCGCTGGCTGCGAGACAACGGCTATTTGAACCCCCGCTTCTGGATTGACGGCGGCACCATCGCCCTGTTACCGAAAATTGCGATGGTCGTGGGTTCTTATCTCCTGGCGTGGTTCCTGCGGAATTATTTCCCCTTCCGTTGGAACTGGAACCTGGCGACGGGGTTGGTGATGGGCAGTTCCGGCGTCTTCCTGTTGCGGAGTCTGTACGTTTTCGATTTGCCCCAATGGCCGCTGCGGGTCATGGGGAGTTCGTTACCGGAGTTGGGAACGGCGATTCAAGGGAACGCCGCCCTCAACCCCATTTTTGCCAGCGTGTTGGTTCCGGCTGGGTTAATCGTTCTGCTGCTGGGACATCGCGATTGGAAATGGTTCGCCATCGGTTCTACACTGGGCGTGGCCAGTTGTTTGGCGGTGAGTGCTGCTGTCGATCCGGCGTTGGTGTGGCTCGGTAGCGGTTGGGTGGCTCGCGGCTTCTTGGCTGCGAACGCCCTCGCCTGTGTTGCGCTGGCGCGTTTAGCGGTTAAACCCGGAGGGGTGACATCATGATGGTAACGGGAACGGTCAAACGGGTTGCGATGGGTACTGGCACCTGGTCGATCGAGGCAGAGGACGGCACGACTTACGAAATTTACCAAGGTGCGCCCCCGGAATTACTGGAAGACGGCCTGAAGGTAGAGGTTAACGGTTCGGTACGCGACGATGTGATGACGCTTGCCGCGATCGGGCCGGTTTTGGAAGTTCAGTCGTTCGAGAAGCGATAACTTCTCTTCCTCTTGTTTGCAATACGGGACTCTCCGTCTTTGGGCGGGGAGTTTTTCCTTGGCTGGAGTGATGCAGTTGTCGGTCAAGAAACCCGGTTTTTCGTTCCCCTCAGGAGTTACGCACTTGGGTCACGAAACCCGGTTTTTGCGTAAGTCCTATGTGTGTTTTTTGGGGTCTTCGTAGTTTGAGGTTATAAGCATATTTAATACCTGGTTGCCGTTCGCCTCTACCCAAATTTTGTATTCTAATTTAAAAATTACACCATAATCTCCGAAGACCCCAAAAATTTATGTCTTCTGTAGTGAACCCTAAAAAAAAGACGTACCGAACGGTACGTCTTCCACGTCTCAAAACTTCAACTTGCTAGTTTAAATGGCTAAAACTTGCTAGAACGTGATGCGATCGCAATACAGGAAAATAGCCAATTCTCCCTCAAACAACTCGTCCTAACAAACTTGTCCCCGCGTCGCTTCAGCGTCGATGGGTTTAATCAAATACAGACTCACGAAGTCCGCAAACATTCCCGCCATCAACGGCAACTTCCGCAGCGATTTCACGAATTTCGGACTGTTGCTTTCCTCAATTTCCTTCAGTTTCTTATTGCGTTCCGCAGACTGGTGCAGGCGCTTGAAGAACTGAGGATGTTCGACGTTGAGAATTTGGGGAAACGCCCGTGCGGAGGTGTTGTTGGTTTGGCGAATCACTTCTTTATCGTATTCCACGGGATCGATACCCAAGGATTGATAGAAATCTGCCCGTTCCAACACCGTTAACGTATGGGTGAAGAACACTGACAGTAGGAAGAACCGCGCCCACAGACGACCTTTTAAACTCTTCCACATCGGCTCTTGAGAGCGCAACAAGGCTTTGAAAATGTCGCCGTGGCGGTTTTCGTCCTGACACCAGCTATCGAATTTCTTGAACAGCGGATAGAACCGATGTTCGGGGTGTTTCTCCAGGTGGTTGAACACGGTGATATAACGCCAGTATCCGATTTTTTCGGAGAGATACACGGCGTAAATGATGAATTCCGGTTTGAAGAAGGTGTAGCTCCGGTTCTTGGTGAGATATCCTAAGTCTAGGGAGATGTTGAAGTCCGCCATCGCCTTGTTGAGGAATCCGGCGTGACGTGCTTCGTCCCGCGCCATCAGGTGGAACATTTCCGAGAGAAGCGGATTGCGGTTTTTTAGCTTGCGAGAGAGTTCTTTAAACAGCAGGAAACCGGAAAATTCGGAGGTGCAAGACCGCTCGAGGAAGTCGATAAAGGCCAGGCGCGTTTCTTCGTCGATGTGGTCCCAGGATTGCTCGAACTCTTGGTCTCGGACGAAGTGATTGCGGTTGTAGTCCGCCCGCATCTCGTCCAACATGGTTTGAAGTTCGGTTTCTTGGAGAGATAAATCCATCTCCGCTACCGCGTCGAAGTCGGTGATGTAAAAGCGCGGCGTGAGCAGGGTTTCTTTGGCTGGGGCTTTGACACCGGGCTTGAGTTCTTCGATCTGGGGTTTAATCGCCGTGTTCGTCATATCCGTTCGTTACTATCCGTTTTGTTAATCGCAACATGGTTATATTAAGTTATAACGGCTGACCCGGTTTCGGCTAGAGGGGAAGGCTAAAATTGTAACAATGCTTCATGGGAGGGGACGCTAAATGACGCTGTACAGCTTTGGAAAATACCTCAAACAGACGTTTGGGAAGCCGGTTCGCAAAATCTCTATCGATGCGGGGTTCACTTGTCCCAACCGGGACGGAACGGTGGCGAAACGGGGCTGTACGTTCTGCAACAACTGCAGTTTCAGTGAGGGAACTGCTTACCGTTTCCAGTCGGTACGGGAACAGGTGGAAGGGGGGATCGATCGAGTCCGTCAGAGTCGCCACAATACTGATGCGTTTTTGGCGTATTTTCAGTCTTTCAGCAATACTTACGCCCCGGTGGCGGTGTTGCAAAGTCTGTATGAGGAAGCCCTCAGCGTTGAGGGGGTGGTGGGGTTGGATATCGCCACTCGTCCTGATTGCGTTCCCGATGAGGTTCTCGATTTGCTACAAGGGTACGCTCGAAAGACTCATCTCTGGCTGGAATTGGGACTCGAAAGCAGTCACGACGGTACGTTAAATCGCATCAATCGCGGTCACACCTGGGCGCAGTTTGAAGATGCGGTGCGTCGCCTGTCGGGACGGGGGATTAATTTGTGCGTTCACCTGATTTTGGGACTTCCCGGGGAAACGCCGACGATGATGCGGGAAACGGCGCAGCGGTTGGGAGAGTTGATAATGCAGGTGGATGTACCTACGTTTGGGATTAAGCTGCACCATCTCCATATTGTGAAGGGAACGGTACTCGCTTGGGAATACAATGCGGGACGGGTGGAGACGCTGACGCCGGAGGCTTATGTTTCGCTGGTGTGCGATACGTTGGAACGGCTTCCTGAAAATACGGTGATACAGCGGTTTATGGGGGATACGTTGGGAGATACGCTGATTGCGCCCCATTGGGAGGTGACGAAATCTCAGGTTTTACAGTCGATCGAACGGGAGTTTCAATCCCGCAACAGTCATCCCGGCGCGTTGGTTGGAAGGCATGAGGAGATAGTTGAGAATTGAGAGCGATCGGTTAGAGTAAATGGTGCGTTACGTGGAAAAAATCTATCAAGCTGAGTTCAGCTACATTTTTCGGCCGCGTAACACACTCTAGGGCTGAAAACTGCTTTTGGAGATACTTTTTTTTATTTTTGTAGTAATTGATGAATTCATTAGATTTATCTTTTATTTATCTGTTGGATTTATAAAAACTTAAGGTTTAAGGTCGATCGAATCTGTTTTTAGGGGTTTATACTACAATGGATTGACCTAAAAAAATTGGTAAATTAAGGTTTTTGTCGAAGTTTCATCAGGGACTCAGCCCGTAGAACCTGGGGTTGACCCTTTTGAGATTTCATCTTAAATCCGATCGAGTGTTTGGGAATCCTGCTGGAAATTCCGTGGCGGCGTTGTTATGAAATGCGGAGATCGAGACAATCTTCACAGGCGATCTGAAATCCGGATTCTGTCTCGTCAGTTATTCTAGCTATCGACCGGGCTATCCTCAGGAATCGATCGATTTGATTTCACGAAACCTGAAATCCTCAACCCATAACCTCGCCGATCTGGCTTCGGGAACGGGGATTGGTGCGAATTTAATGGCGGAACGGCGTCTCGATGTCATGGCTGTGGAACCGAATCGGACTATGGCGGCTAATTTTCAGATTCACCTGCTAATTCAACTCCAGCAAGCTACTGCTGAAGATACGAATTTACCCAATGCTTCGGTGGATATTGTCACGGGTTTTTAGTCAGGATATTTTAAAACCGAAAGGAGGGTTGACGGTGATTTGGACCTCTCACGATCGAACCGATGGGGTTAGTCCATTTTACGGCAAAATTATCGGAATTTGGGGCGAGAATTTCCGGTGTATCCCTGGATATATAAAAAATTACTCTATATTCAATGATATCGATGGAGTTTGTTTTTATTTTCAGTACTGCTTAAATTATCCCCGTATAATCGACTTGAGTACTTCTATATCCTATTTTACTAATCGCGACCCAGAGCGTCAAACTCTAGGGCAAGAGTTAGATGCTTTTTATGAAAAATATTGCGTTCGATCGGGTCAAATTTGCATTCGATATCGAACGGTTTTTTATCTGTATGAGTCAGCCGTTACCGTTCGATTTAACTTCGGACACGAACCCCACAAATGCCATGTCACTTCACGACTTTTCGATTGTTGAAACAACCCTCAGAGAAGGCGAGCAATTTTGCAAAGCTCGTTTTTCCAGTTCCGATAAAGTTGAAATCGCCAAAGCTCTAGACAGTTTTGGTGTTGAATATATCGAACTGACTTCTCCCAGGGTTTCGATTTATTCTAGGAAGGACTGTCACCAGATTGCTGAATTGGGGTTAAAGTCGAAGGTTTTAACCCATATTCGCTGTAATTTGGAAGATGCTAAAGTGGCGGTAGATACGGGAGTTGATGGAATTAATATTGTTATCGGAACTTCCGATTTATTGCGATACTTTAGTCACGGAAAAAGCATCGAAGAAATTATCGAAATTGCATCTAAAGTACTTGGGTTTATTCGACAAGCGAATCCTCGTATTGAACTGCGTTTTTCGACTGAGGACTCGTTTCGTAGTTCCTTGTCGGATTTACTCCGGGTTTATTTGGAAATCGATCGATTGGGACTGGTCGATCGATTTGGGATTGCTGATACGGTGGGAATTGCGACGCCGAGTCAGGTTTTTGAGTTGGTCAAAATTCTGCGACAAACCACTCAGAAAGATATCGAATTTCACGGCCATAACGATACGGGATGCGCCATTGCTAACAGTTATACTGCCCTAGAAGCGGGTGCGACTCATATTAATACGACGGTTTTAGGTATTGGCGAACGGAATGGGATTACACCGTTAGAGGGACTTGTTGCTCGATTGTACGTCCTCAATCCCGAGGCGATCGAGCGTAAATATGCTTTGGGATCTCTCGGTTCAATCTGTAAGTTGGTCGCCGATAAAGTGGGAGTCGAAATTCCGTTCGATCGATGTATCGTTGGCTCGGCTTCTTTTAGTCACAAAGCGGGAATTCACACGAAAGCAGTTTTGAAGAATTCTCGGACTTACGAAATTATCGCCCCGGAAGATTTCGGCTTGGAACGCACGATGTTAATCGACCATCCCTTGACGGGAAAATACGCCATATCCCATCGCTGTCATCAGCTTGGCTTAAATTTGTCTCCCGATAAACTCGTTGTCGCGACTCAAAAAATCAAAGATTTAGCCTATACTCGTCAGATTTCCCTTGAAGGGATCGATCGAATTCTGGTGGAGTTTTCTCAATCTTAATGGATTGGGTTGGGGTTCGATCGAACTTATCGATGTCCGCAAATCCCATAGCAACCCCAAATCAGTTGTACACAAAATCGGGACAACCCGGGAATCGAGAACAGGGAATCAGATTTTTTCGGGTGTTTTAATTTTTGACGACGCCTTGGGGACTGCTATAGCCGAAAAATAGAGAAATATCCTTCGATTTTGGCGAAAAACTCTCACCCCAACCTCATCGCATCTTGGCATACCCGTAAGCGACGGATTTTAACCGTTAGCTGAACTGGCTTTCACGTTTCTCTAACTCGCCTCTAGCTCCCTTGAAATCGTCTCCCCTTGAGAACCAGATCCTAGGGAGTCAAAAAAGCTTTGGCTGGGGTACAACCTTTGAGGAAAAAAGTCTTCAACCGAATAGAATCGGGTTTATCATCGAACCATAACATTTTGCGAGAAAATCTGATATTAATCTTAAAAAACTGAGAATTAACCGAGCTTTTAGCCTAAAATAACGATATAAAAATTATGCCTATCGAGTTAACGGTCAAGGTTAAAGACTATGGCTTACGTATGCGAACTCGGCAGCAACCAAAGGGTTTATCTCGACAACCGAGGCACGCAAACCGTCGTCACCACCGTCAGCAGCGGTGCGGGACAACAACAGCAGTCGAGTAGCGGTTTCGACACGGGGGCTTGGACTTCGCCGCCGATGATGTACCGCACGCCGGACGGGGTGGTTTTGCAAGTCCGCACCGAACGGGGCGATCGCACGATTCAAATTCAGGGGCAGCAAATGCAAAGCCAAACGGCGGCACAACCGGAACGGATTCCCCTCAACGAAGTCGATGAAATGCCCGCTGCCTCTGAACCGTCGATGGAACCGATGAAACCGATGGAACCGATGCAGCCCATGCAGCCCATGCAACCGATGAAAATGGGCGATATGGAAATGAACGCCAATCCCATGGAAATGCGGATGGGGAACATGGAAATGAAAATGGGTTCGCCGCCGTCGATGGGCGGTCAAACGGGCGGTCAAACGGGCAGCCAGCGGCGGTTTTGCAGTCAGTGCGGCGCCCCCGTGCAAGCGGGCGATCGATTCTGTGGAAGTTGCGGCAATCGCCTGAGTTAGTGCGTCGTGGTGGGTACGTCACCTGAGAAGGAGTTGAACGCCGAGGCGATCGCGTCTTGGCTAAATCCGGAGATCGATCGCCTGGGAACGTTCGTTGAAACCCAACTGCAACGCCTCGGCGTGGGGTTGACGGTGGGGGGAGAACCCACCTTCGTCTCGCGGACCGATAGAGAGTCGCTTCAGTGGCGCACGGAGGCGCTGGGAGAGGACAAACGCCGCCTCGCCGGACAGTTGTTGCAACGCCTCGCCCTGCGCTTTGATAAGCCGGGGGGACTGCTGCACTACGGTTTGGGAAAACTCTATCCCGGCGAACAGTATCCTCGCTGGGCGTTGGGCTACTATTGGCGAGAAGATGGCGTTCCCATATGGCGCGATCGAACTTTGCTTTCCGAAGACGGCAAATCAGACGGGTACGACATGGACGCCGCGACGCGATTTGTCGATGCCCTCGTCCGACATCTGGGGGTTTCTCAAACCTGTATTCGTCCCGCTTACAATCCCGATTCCTCGGACATTGCCGGATACGTTTTGCCCCTGTTGCCCCTGTGTCGGGGTTCGGGTGTCTCTTGGTGTTCCTGTCGCTGGCAGTTTCCTCACCCCAAACTGACGTTGTTGGAAGGAAACTCGCCCTTGGGGTTGCGGTTGCCGTTGCAGAACCTCCCCGAAGCGAAAAAACTCCTCCAAGAAGCGATTCTTCCCCTGGGGGAAACAGTCACCGTCGCCAAAACGCCCATCGAAGTGGCGGATAACAGCATTCGCATCGCCCTTGGGGTGGAAGTGCGCCAGGGAACGCTTTATATTTTTATACCGCCGTTGACGGGGGCGGCGTGTTTTCTGCATTTGTTGGAATCGATCGAAGCCACCGCCGCCGCAACGGGGTTCAAAGTCGCCATCGAAGGCTATCCGCCGCCGGGAAATTCCCGAATTGAGGGATTTTGCATCACTCCCGATCCCGGTGTCATCGAAGCCAACGTTCACCCGGCGGCGTCTTGGCGGGAATTGGTCGATCACACGGCGATTTTGTACGAAGAGGCGTGGCGATGTGGGTTGGGAACGGAAAAGTTCGATCGCGACGGGAGGCGGGTGAGTACCGGAGGCGGCGCCCACATTACCCTCGGCGCCGAGACGACGCAACAAAGCCCCCTGTTACGTCGCCCGGATTTGCTGCGGAGTCTGATTAGCTACTGGCAAAATCATCCCAGTCTCTCCTATTTATTTTCGGGGAAATTCGTCGGTCCTACCAGCCAATCGCCCCGGGTTGACGAGGCGCGACACGAGAGTTTGTACGAATTGGAAATTGCCTTTGCGCGTTTGGAACGGGATCGAAATTTATCCCCCTGGGCGATCGATCGCCTGCTGCGAAACCTCCTCATTGACGTGACGGGAAACACCCACCGCAGCGCCTTTTGTATCGATAAGCTGTTTCCGGTAGACAATCCCCGCCAACAGTTGGGATTGCTGGAGTTGAGATCGATCGCCATGCCTCCCACGCCGCAACTGCGGTTGTTGCAACTGTTACTCGTGCGGGCGTTCGTCGCCTGGTTTTGGGAAACTCCCTACCGCGAACCCCTGACGCGCTGGGGAACGGCGTTACACGATCGCTTCATGTTGCCCCACTATTTGGAATTGGATTTTCGGGCGGTTCTCGAAGACTTGAACGACGCCGGATATACTTTTGAATTCGACGGGTTCGCGCCGTTTTTCGAGTTTCGCTTTCCGCCATACGGCGTCGTTTCCCGGGAGGGGGTAACGCTGGAATTGCGCCACGCCATCGAACCCTGGAACGTTCTGGGGGAGGAGATGTCGAAATCGGGAACGGCGCGATACGTGGACGATACGATGGAACGGGTTCAGGTGAAGCTGTCTGGCGATGGAGATTTACTGAGGCGCTACGCCGTCGTCTGTAACGGTTATCGGGTTCCGTTAGGGTTGTCGGGAAAACCCGGCGAGTTGGTGGCGGGGGTGCGGTTTCGCGCTAGAAGTTACGAAACCCTTTCTCATCCGGCGATCGCACCCCACGCGCCGTTGAGTTTTACCGTGGTGGAGTTGGAAAGCCGAAGAGCGATCGCGGCTTGTACCTATTATGTGACGCCGCCGGATCGATCGTCGGACGAGGAGTTTCCGAAAAATGCCGAAGAGGCTCGATCGCGCCGCCGCGAACGGTTCGTTTTACAACAATCGCCCCCCTACCCCGTTGAGGCGATCGAACCGTTACCAGAGAAGGAATTTCCCCTCACTTTGGATTTGCGGCGGGTGGGAATTTGAACAAGAAAAACCCCTTCTTCTGTCACCCGAAAAAGGGGGAGAATTGAGACAAATTCCCAAATTTCAAAACTTCACTTAAACTTACATTTCCGGCGTCAAATGAAGCGATTTCACCAAGCGTTTTTGAGCCGCATTAGCAATCACATAAAACACCGGAACCACATACAAACTTAACAGCGTCGAAACAAACATTCCGCCCACCACGGACATCCCGATCGAGACCCGACTGGCTGCCCCCGCACCGGAAGCCAACGCCAAGGGCAACAACCCGAAAATCGTCGAGAATGCCGTCATCAAAATCGGACGAAAGCGAATCTTACCCGCTTCCAACACCGCACGAGAAATCGACAGCCCCGCCTCTCGTTTTTGGTTAGCAAACTCCACAATTAAAATCGAGTTTTTCGTCGCCAAACCAATCAGCATAATGACCCCAATTTGACTGTAAATATTGAGGTCTAATCCAGCTAAGCGCAACGCGCCGAACGCCCCGAGAAGCGACAGCGGAACCGCCAACAACACCACGATCGGATCGAGATAACTCTCGAACTGCGCCGCCAACACCAAGAAAATAAACGCCAACGCCAAGGCGAAAATAAACGAGGTGGCTTCCCCCGCTTCAGCGAATTCCAAGGACTGACCCGCCAACGCCGTAGTCACGCTGTCGGGAACCACTTCCTCAGCCAACCCCTGCAACGCCTCTAACGCCTGACCCAGACTGTATCCGGGGGCGGGACTGGCCTCGATCGTCGCCGATCGAAACCGCTGGTAATGTTCGATTTGCGGCGGCGTCGTGGTGGTGTTGATGGTGACGACGTTCCCCAAAGGAACCAGCGCCCCGTCTTGGGTGCGAATGTAGAGTTCGTTAATATCCTCGGGACTCATGCGGAATCGGTCTTCCGCTTGAACCACCACCTCGTAACGGCGGTTTCCTCGGTTGAAGTTGGTAATTTCCTGACTCCCGAGGAGAATTTGCATTGTACTGGAGATATCTCGGGCGGAAATTCCCAATTCTGCGGCTTTTTTTCGATCGATCTCGATGGTTAGTTCCGGTTGCGTCAGCTTCAACGTCGTATCGGCGTTCACCAACTCCGGAAGCTGGTTCGCCTGTTGCGCCAAGTCCCCCGACACCCGCGCTAACTCCTCGAGGTCGCTTCCCTGTAACACAAACTGCACCTGTTGACCGAATCCCACCCCCGGAAGAGACGGCGGGTTGATGGGAAACACTAACGCCCCGGTAATTCCGGCGAATTTACCGAAAAACTGACCGATGAGCGCCTGTTGGGACTGTTGCGGTTCAGTTCGTTCGTCCCAAGGCTGCAACCGCACGAAGGTAATCCCCTGGTTCACCTGTCCCGGCGCCCCACGACCGAACGCCCCGACGCTGAAGTAATATTTCACTTCTGGGGTGTTTTCGTAGACCGCTTCGACTTGACGCATGACCTCGTCAGTGTAGTCGATCGTCACCCCTTGCGGTGCGTTGACAAAGGTTAAAATCCGTCCCCGGTCTTCTGTGGGGAGAAATTCCTTGGGAAGCTGGGAAAACAACACCGCCACTAACGCCATCGACAGGAAAAAGCCAATAACGACCAATCCTTTCACGGACAACACCCAGCGCAGAGTGCGGGCGTAAAAATTCGCCGTTCCCTCGAGGAAATCTTCGACTTTATCGAAAATCCAACCGTGAAGTCGGCTGTCATGTTTGAGAATTCGCGCTGAGAGAGACGGCGCCAGGGTCAACGCCACGAAGGAGGAAATCACCACCGACCCGGCCAGGGTCAAGGCGAACTCGGTAAACAGGCGTCCGGTGGTTCCCGTGGCGAATCCCACCGGGAGGAATACCGCCACCAACACCACCGTCGTGGCGATGACGGCGAAGACCACTTCTTTTAAACCGTGGGTCGCCGCGTGGTAGGGTTTCATGTCTTCCTCTTCCACGTAGCGGACGATGTTTTCTAAAACCACGATGGTATCGTCCACCACCAACCCCGTCGCCAGGGTCAACGCAAACAGCGTCAGGGTATTCACCGAATAGTCGAGAAAGAACATGACGCCAAAGGCGCCAATCAATGAGACGGGAATCGTCACCGCTGGAACGATGGTCGCCCGCCAATCTCGCAGGAAGAAGAAGATGACCAGAATCACCAGGAATACGGCGATATACAGGGAAGTCCACACTTCTTCGATGGCCAGTTCCACGAATTCTGAGTTATCGACGGCCACTTCGTAATCGATACCGGGGGGAAATTGCGATCGCAACTGTTCCATCTTGTCGCGTACCCCGGCCGCCACGTCCAAGGTGTTGGCCGCCGAGAGTTTCACGACTCCTAACCCTACAGCGGGACGACCGTTAAAGCGCACGAACGATCGATCGTCTTCGGCGCCGATTTCCGCCCGTCCGATGTCTTTAAACCGCACTTGCGTCCCGTCGGGATTGGTGGCGATAACCAGTTCTTCGTACTGTGGCGGCGTTTGCAACCGTCCCAAAGTCCGCACGGAGAACTCAGACCTTTCTCCTTCGATGCGTCCGCTGGGAATTTCCACGTTTTCCCGCCGCAGGGCGTTTTCTAGGTCTAAAATCGTCAAATTCCGCGCGGCCAGCCGTTGCGGGTCGATCCACAGTCGCATGGCGTAGCGCCGTTCGCCGCCGATGATGACGCTACTGACGCCATCGACGCTTTCGAGGGCGTCTACGAGGAATCGATCGGCGTAATCGCTCAATTCCAGGGTCGTGACGCCTTCTTCTTTTCCGTAGAGTCCGAACCAGACGATGGGGGAAGCGTCCCCGGACTGTTGGCGAATGATGGGAGATTCTACTTCGTTGGGAAGTTCTCCCACTGCTTGCGAAACGCGGCTTCGCACTTCCTGGGCGCCTACGTCTACGTCTTCGCCGAGGTCGAACTGTACGGTGATGGAACTGACCCCTTCGCGGCTTTCGGAGGTGAGGGTTTTAATCCCTTCGACGCCGTTAATTTCGGCTTCGAGAATTTCGGTGACTTCGGTTTCCACGACGCGAGGGTTCGCACCGGGATAGACGGCGGTGACGTTGACCACGGGCGGATCGATGCTGGGGTATTCCTGAACGGGAAGGCGACCGTATCCCACCAATCCCACCAGGACGATCAGCAACGAACACACCGATGCGAAAACCGGTCTTTTAATAAAAAAGTTAGAGAACATCGGCGTAATTTTTTTGTATTATATTGACAAATTACGATTTATATGATATGTAAGGCTGGGAGTGCGTGACGCGGTAACAGTCTATTAACCGGACTTCGACATCCTTTCCTAGCCGCGTCACGCTACCTCACTTCGTCATCTCCCCATCTCCCCACCGACGGGCATAATCGGGCGACCGTCGGCGAGTTTTTGCAGTCCTGAAACGATGATACGATCGCCCGGTTGGACGCCTTCGATAACTTCGGTGCGATCGCCTTGGGAAATCCCCAGTTCGACGGGTTGGCGTTTGGCGGTGAGGTTTTCGCCGCTTCCTTGCGCCACGAAGACGAAACGGCGCTGTCCTTGGAAAACAATGGCGGTGGTGGGAATGACGACGGTTCCCGGCCGTTCGCGCCAAATGACTCGCGCCCGCACGAACTGGCGATCGCGCAGTTTTCCGTCTGTGTTCTCAAAGGTGACTTTCACCAACACCGTCTGAGAGTCTTGGTTCACTTGCGGCGAGATGAAGCTGACTCGTCCGAGGGCTAACGGCGTGGAACTTCCCGCCGCGTCGAATACTTCCACCGGAAGCCCCAACCGCAACTCGTCGCTTCGTTCGAGGGGAATCGACAAGCGCAATTCCATGGTTTGGTTTTGGGTGAGGGTGGCGAAGACATCACCGCGATTGAGGTAATCTCCCACTTTCACGGGAATGTCGCCGATGGTTCCGGTGAAGGGGGCGATTACGGCGGTATCTTGCAAGCGCACTCGCGCCGCTTCTAAGTCGGCTTGCGCCATTTCAACGTCCGCTCTCGCGCGATCGATCTCTTCGATACGCGCCCCGTTTTCCAGTTCTCGCAACTCTTGACGCCGCTGTTCTACTAACGCCGAGAGTCGATCGATATCGACATCCTGTCCGGCTTGTAACTCTTCTAGGGCGTCCTGGGCTTCTCGCAGGGACGCCATGGCCGTCTGGTAATCTTCTTGTCGTTGGTCCAGTTCGTCTGTAGACACCGCGCCTCGGGATTCCAAGAGGCGGTATCGATCGAGTCGATCGCTGGCCAGGTTCGCCGTGGCGCGGGCGGATTCGAGGCGCGATCGAGCCTGGGCAATTTCCGCCGGAGACGCGCCAGACTGGGCATTTCGCAAGTCGGCTTCGGCTTGTCGCAACCGGGCGCGGGCTTGGGCGATTTGCTCTTCTCGGGTTCCCGCTTGCAACTCCGCCAGTTCCGCTTGGGCGCGGCGCACGTCCGCTTGGTTTTGGGCGATGTCCGCTTCTACGGAACGGGAATCCAGTTGCGCCAGGATTTCCCCCTGTCCCACGGTATCCCCCGGACGCACGTAAATTTCTACGATTTCTCCGTCGGTTTCTGCCCGCAGCGTCGCCGTTTGTTGCGCTTCTAGGGTTCCCACGAATTCGGAGGAATCTTCGACGCTGGCAGTTTCTACGGTGTCCAGTTCCACAGGCGCCGGACGCGGACCGGAGGCTTGTTCGCTTTGTCCGCTTTGGCGCGACTGCCACCACTGCCAACCGAAATAGCCGCCGCCTCCGGCCAGAATCACGATCGCGATAACAATAAGCCCCCAGCGCGGCGGTTTGGGGGAGGGATCGCGATCGAACGGACTCGAGGAGGACTCTTCGGGGGAAGAGGTATTCGACGATCGATCTTCGGTCGAAATTGTAGGTTCGGGAAATTGGGTAGACATCTCTATCGCACCTTCGATCGTGGACGGACAAGTTTAAGACAGATTTACATCTCGACTAACAGGAACCGCACTGAGGCGACCCACTCAATAACTTGCTATACTACAATTTGTAGCATAGTCGATTCGGATACAGCTCGAGGCTAAATATTTGAATAAAAACATAGCCTCTTAAAATATTAAAAAAAACAGCCCGACAGCACGGCCAGTTTCAAATTGGCGATCGCCGAGCGATCGTTCAATTTAGACCCAAACTCAACCCATTGGGTTTAAGCAGAAGACTTTAATTTTGAGACCTCTCGAGTAGATTCCTGGGCAAGCTGTTGTTTGAGCCATGTGACTTCTCGATCGAGCATTGCCAGATGTCGGTCTAGGGCAGCTTGAGCATAGCGATCGCCGGGTGATGCCTGGGTATCGACGTATTCGCGGCGCATCTGACAGGCATTTAAGCGATGTTGAATGAGTTTGACGCGGATTTCTGGCTCGATATCGCCGAAAAAGACGAACTTCACCATAAAACGCGCCCGGATCTTCACCCAACTGTCTTGAGGCTGTGCGAGCATTTGTTCCCGCCATCGATCGCGCCCTTTCTCAGTAATCGCGTAGATTTTGCGCGGGGTTCCCGCATCGCCCGCTTCTTCAGTCAGGGTGTGAATATAGCCCCGCTCTTCGAGACGGTGCAATAACGGGTAAATCGCCCCGTAGTTGACGCTGATACAACTGCTCATAAACAGCTCTAGCTGCTGCTTCAGGCGATAGCCGTGCAGCGGTTCCCGTTGTAGGAGTCCCAGAGCTGAGAGTTCGAGCATATATATCAAACTGATATATCAATATTAAATATAGTATAGCGGCATTTTCCAAAAAAGAAACCCCCTCAGTTGACCATTGATGATTGACCCTTGAGAGGTTTCGGCTCAGTGGTGTAGAAAAGTTTTCGAGATTTGGTATTGACAAAATACACAAAATATGTATTCCTGATTCAGAACAGATCCCCGGCATCTTCAGCAGCCATGTGGAAAGAGAGGGAGAGTGACGCAGCGCCCCCCTCTCAACTCTAAACACCGCACTGGGGAAATTGCTGCTGTAAGGCGACAAATGCCGGAGAGGGTTCTTTTTTCTGTAAATTCTCGATTTTGCTCCAAGTAAACGGGGCTTCCTGCGCCGCAGACATCCACAACAGCCGTTTCGCCCGGGTCATCGCCACGTACAATAACCGAAATTCCTCAGCAATCTTCAACCGTTCCGCCATTTGCCAATATCGCAGCGGCGAATCGAACGGCGAAAAGCGACTGCTGTTGTCGGCGCGATGCCAGAGATACTGGCGAATTTGCGCCCGCGCCACTTCCTGAAGCGCAAAATTCCCCAGAAACTGCGTTTGCAGCAACACTCGCAAACCACCGGGAATCGTATCTTCTTGCAAAAACGGCAGAAACACCACGTCCCAATCCAACCCCTTGGCTTTGTGCATGGTAATCACCGTCAATTGATGCGATCGCGTGTATTTCGACTCAGCATCCTCCGTTTCCACGGGTTCAAAGCGTTCGGTTTGGACGATTTCGCTGAGGACTTCGATATATCCCGTTAGCGACATTCGGTTTACCGTATCCCGCAGAATCCGTTCAGCCAGTTTGTCGGCGGTCGCCAGTTCCGTATCCTCGTAGCGCAGCGTCATGGTTAAAAACGGAATGATATGGATTTGAGGTAACTCCAACCGCGCCTTTAACAGGTTGCAGCAAAACTTCTGCGCTTGGCGGACTTCTGGAGGATGCAAGGGATCGAGGGGGGTGGGATAGAGAAACCGTTCGGGAAACGCCACCAAAGCATCGAGATCCTGTCGGGGGATGAGTTTGCGTTCGACGAAGACGCTGAGGGCGGCTTTGAGGTTATCTGGGGAGTGGGGGCGATGGAGAAATTTCAATAACAGCAGGATTTCCGCCGGAACTCGCGAAAGCCGTTCCCGTTCCCCGACGTCGTAAACGGAGATTCGATCGCCGTAAATTTGTTGTAACGTCTTGGACACAAAGCGTCCTTGGTCGTTCGTGCGGACTAACACCGCCGCCGAGAGGGTCTCGTGGTCCTCAAACAGCTTTACAATGCGCCCTCCAATGCGATCGATCGTATCTTCGACCGTTGGCGGTTGGTGGAGTTCCAAACCTCCTTCAAGGGCCTCTGGATTGGCGTTCGCTTGAGGATCGTCAGCGGCGACAGGGCGAATCTGTTGCGGTTCAAAGGGGATATCGTCAGTTTCGTCAGGAGACTCGCCCCATTTTCCCCGACGCCAGCGATCGTTAATCCAGTCGAGGAGGAAATTCGCCGCCTCCATAATAATGGCGCTACTGCGTCCGGCGCGGTCGATCGTCGCCAAGCGCCCCTCAAAATCGCAATTATGGCAAAAGCGACGGAAGTAAACGGGATCGGCGGGGGTAAAAGTGGAGTTAATGGCTTGGTTGGGATCGCCGACGCGCACCAAATTCGGCGGTTCCTTTCCCTCGGGATCGCCGGCCAAGATTTCGAGGAGTTGCGTTTGTAGCGGCGAAGAATCCTGGGCTTCGTCCTCAAAAACACCGAAAAACTGACGTTGCCAGAGTTGGCGGGCGCTATCGTTTTCCAACACCCGCAACGCCGCCAAAATCGTATCGTCGTAGTCGATGAGTTGCTGTTCGTGGAGGAGTCGATCGTATTCCCGATACAAATACGCCGCAATCTCCAAAATATCGTAAGTATCGGGAATCGAATCGCTCAACTGCGCCAGTTGTTCCGGTTGCAACCCCGAAGATTTCGCCTCGCGAATCACCGTATCCGCCAAACTGGGTAACACCTCCGTCCGCAACACCGACTGACGCCGCAACCGTTCCGTTTCCTCCCCATCGAACTGGATTCCTTCCACGAGACGGCCATATTGCAGAGGGTATCGATCGATCCACTGTTCCACACACTGACGGATAATGCGGTGACTGCGATCGACCTGAACAATCGAAATATCCTCAAACTCCAACCCCGCCAGTTCCCGATGGTTCAAAGCAATTTTGAGGGCTAACCCGTGAAGCGTGTAAACAGAAAAGCCCCACAGCGGAAGTTTGAGATTTCTCAAATGGCTGCGAATCTTCGCTTTAATATTCGCCGCCGCCGACCGAGTAAACGTAACCACCGCAATCTGACGCAGCGTGTTGAGTTGATGGCGGGCGATGGCGATGGCCGCCGCCGCCGCCATTCCCGTCGATTTTCCCGAACCCGGCACCGCCGACACCGCCAGGGGACCCCCTTGCCAATCCGCCATTTCCCGTTGTCCCGGGCGCAATCCATCGCGAATTTCCTGAAGTTGGCGATCGCGCCAAGCCTCAGTATTCTCTTGCAGCATCGGGGTTTGGGAGTCAACAGAAGTCATAACTTGCGAAGCCGTTTGTCAAAAAATACATGACGATCGATATCTTTTGAGTGTATCGTTTATCCTCTGTAGCCTGCTTTCCTCGATTTCATGAGAGAACTTTACCCACCTATCGAACCTTTCAAAACTGGAACCTTGAAGGTGTCCGACCTTCATACCCTTTATTACGAAGAGTGTGGCAATCCCGAGGGCAAACCGGCGGTTTTCCTTCACGGGGGGCCCGGCGGCGGTTCGATTCCCAGCTATCGCCAATATTTTAACCCCGACAAATGGCGGTTGATTCTCTTCGACCAACGGGGATGCGGTCGCAGCCGACCCCATGCGGAACTGCGGGAAAATACCACTTGGGATCTCGTCAGCGACATCGAGAAATTGCGGGAAGCTTTGGGTGTCGAAAAATGGACAGTCTTCGGCGGAAGTTGGGGCAGCACCCTGGCTTTAGCCTATGCCGAAACCCATCCCGATCGCTGCACGGGGTTGATTTTGCGCGGCATTTTCATGTTGCGACAAAAGGAATTGCGCTGGTTTTATCAAGAGGGTGCCAGTTACATTTTTCCCGAGGCGTGGGAAGAGTATTTGAAACCGATTCCTGAAGACGAACGCGGCGATTTAATGCAGGCGTATCACAAGCGGTTGACGAGTGGGAACCAGCGGACGCGGTTGAAGGCGGCGCGGGCTTGGGCAATTTGGGAAGGGAGTACGAGCAAACTCTTTCCCGATCCCTCGGTGAAGAAGAAGTTTGGACGGGAGGGATTTGCCGAAGCCTTCGCTCGAATTGAGTGTCATTATTTCATGAATCGCGGCTTTTTTGAGAGCGAAGAACAGTTGTTGGAAAATGTCGATCGTATCCGTCATATTCCCACCTTTATCGTGCAGGGACGGTACGATGTTGTTTGTCCCATGCAGTCAGCTTGGGAGTTACACAAGGCGTTCCCCGAAGCGGAGTTTGTGGTGGTTCCGAACGCGGGTCATTCCGTGAGCGAACCGGGCGTTCTCAGTGCTTTGGTGGACGCAACCGATCGCTTTGCTGAGTTGTAGCGATCGATTCACAGTCGCCATTGAAAGGGTGCATCTTTTTTGGGCAGAAACTTGGGTGGGCGTTGCCCACCTTCGAGCGATTTTTTCGCAAGTTTGAGCTAGGTTGGGTGGAGCGAGAGCGAAACCCAACAACAGACCCATTTATTGCAGAGACTTCGCTCCGCTCGACTGACATTTTTGAGATACCCCAATTTCTAAAATTGGATGTAATAAAATTACAGATCGTCTCAATTTATCGTCTCAATTTAACGATGAAAGCAGAACCGCAACTTTCTTTAAATTTAAATAGCGATCGACGCTTTGAGTCTCAAAAATTAAAAAAACGAACAAATTAGAAGCCTATTTAACAACTGAGTACGGCGTTTTATTTGAGGAAGACTGTTTACAGAAACCCACAGCCACTCAATCGAGTAGGCCAGCTTATATCCGATGAATTTACATTTTTGAGATGCCCCCTGAGTGACGCAAGAACGAGATTTATTTAACTTCGATGGCAGGATTTCCCGCCGCGTCACGCACCCTACATTTCTACATTTCTTCCTGCGCCTTCGCCGGATATTGTTGCAACGCTTCCCGTAAATATTGCCCCGTATGGGATTCCGTCACCTCCGCCACCGCTTCCGGCGTCCCACAGGCGACCACTTCACCGCCCCGTTCCCCGCCTTGCGGCCCCAAATCCACCACCCAGTCCGCGCAGCGAATCACATCTAGATTATGTTCGATGACCAAAATCGAATTACCCTTATCCACCAAACGCTGCATCACGTTCAATAACTGGTGAACATCGTAAAACGATAACCCCGTCGTCGGTTCGTCGATTAAATACAACGTTTTCCCCGTAGCGCGGCGGGATAACTCCGAAGCTAACTTCACCCGCTGCGCCTCGCCTCCCGATAGCGTCGGGGCGGGTTGTCCCAAGTGGATATATCCCAATCCCACATCTAACAGAGTTTGCAGGCGACTGGCGGCGCGGGGGATGTTCTCGAATACCCCTAACGCCTCCTCCACCGTCATGTTGAGAACGTCGGAAATCGAATAACCTTTATATTTAACTTGCAAGGTTTCTCGGTTGTATCGCGCCCCTTTACAAACGTCGCATTGCACGTAGACATCGGGGAGAAAGTTCATCGAAATCACGTTGACCCCCTGTCCGCCGCAGGCTTCGCAGCGTCCGCCTTTGACGTTGAAAGAAAACCGCCCCGGTTTGTAGCCTCGCGCCTTGGCTTCCACCGTTTCGGCGAAGACTTGGCGGATGCTGTCGAAAATTCCCGTGTAGGTGGCGGGGTTGGAACGGGGGGTGCGTCCGATGGGAGATTGGTCGATGACGATGACTTTATCGATGACTTCTTTGAGGGGTTTCTTTTTCCCGGTTTTGACTTTCAGTTCCCCGAGACCTTTGGGCATGGGAACGCGGCGCGTAATATGGTGTTGCAGAGCCGGATAAAACAGTTCGTTGACGAGGGTGGATTTTCCAGACCCGGAAACTCCCGTCACGCAAACCAGTTTTCCGAGGGGAATTTCGACGTCGATATGTTTGAGGTTGTTGCGGTGGGCGTCTTGGAGAACGATCGATCTCCCGTTTCCGGGGCGACGTTCGGCGGGGGTTTCAATGACGCGGCGACCCGAGAGATAAGCCCCCGTCATGGAGTTTTCCGCTTTGAGGAGGTCGTCTAAATCCCCTTGGGCGACGATTTCGCCGCCGTGAACTCCCGCCCCCGGACCGATATCGACGATACGATCGGCGCTGCGGATGGTTTCTTCGTCGTGTTCGACGACAATCAGGGTATTTCCTAAATCTCGAAGTTTGGTGAGGGTTCGCAGCAGGCGACCGTTATCTCGTTGGTGGAGTCCGATGCTGGGTTCGTCGAGGACGTAGAGAACGCCAGTTAATCCCGACCCGATTTGAGTGGCGAGACGGATGCGTTGGGCTTCTCCGCCGGAAAGACTGGTGGCCGATCGATCTAACGTTAGGTATTCTAAGCCGACGTCGATGAGGAATTGCAGACGGGCGCGGATTTCCCGCAAGACTAACTCGGCGATTTTCGCTTGACGATCGCTCAATTCCAGTTGTCCGACTCGTTCCAAGCTGGTTTCGATCGAAATCCCAGTTAAATCGGTAATGTTGTACTGTCCGACGCGCACCGCCAGGGATTCCGGTTTCAGGCGTTTTCCGCCGCAGCGATCGCAGCGTTTGTCTACAAGGTACTGTTCCAGTTTGTCCTTAATCGAGTCGGAGGAGGTTTCCTCGTACTGACGTTGTAACATGGCCAGCACTCCCGAGAAATGGCGATAGTAACCGCGATTTTCCTGATATCGCGAGTCGGTTTCAATCCAAATGGGATCGGGGGCGCCGTAGAGAATCACCTTCTGCTGTTCCGGCGTCAGCTGGTTCCAAGGGGTGTTTAACTCGAAGTCAAAAGCTTGTCCGACGCTGTAGAGTAACGAGAGATAGTAAGTGTTGTCTTTTTCCGACCAGGGGGCGATCGAACTGTAGACGGGGGCGGTGGGGTCGGGAACCACCAGTTCCGCCGAAAACATCCGCGAACTTCCCAAACCGTGACAAGCCGGACAAGCCCCGTAAGGGGAGTTGAAGGAGAACAGACGGGGCGAGAGTTCTTCCATCACCGCCCCATGTTCGGGACAGGCGAAGTTTTCGGAAAAGACGATTTCCTGGGGACGCTCTTCGTTGGGGAGTTGCGCTGAAATGACGGCGACGCCGTTGGCCTGTTGGAGGGCGGTGGAGAGGGAGTCGGTGAGGCGTTCTTGAATTCCTTCTTTTTTGATGAGGCGATCGACCACAATTTCAATATCGTGGCTGTGGTTTTTGTTGAGGTCGATTCCCTCGCTGAGATCCCGTACTTCCCCGTTAACTCGCACTCGCACGAAGCCTTGGGAGGCTAAACTCGAGAGGAGCTTTTTGTGAGTTCCCTTTTTCCCCCGGACGACGGGGGCGAGGATTTGGAACTTGGTGCGATCGGGGAGTTCGAGGACGCGATCGCACATCCAATCGATGGTTTGGGGTTTGATGGAGCGATCGCAGTGAGGACAGTGGGGTTCCCCCGCGCGTCCGAAGAGTAAGCGCAGGTAGTCGTAAATTTCCGTCACCGTTCCCACAGTCGATCGCGGATTGTGAGAGGTCGATTTTTGGTCGATGGAAATGGCCGGACTCAAGCCTTCGATCGATTCCACGTCCGGCTTGTCCAACTGTCCGAGAAACTGACGGGCGTAGGCGCTGAGGGATTCCACATAGCGCCGCTGTCCCTCCGCGAAAATGGTATCGAAGGCGAGGGAGGATTTCCCCGAACCCGAGACGCCCGTAAAAACGATGAGACGATCGCGCGGGAGGTCGAGATCGATATTTTTCAGGTTGTGTTGTCGCGCCCCTCGAATGCGAATCGCGTTGTCTAATCTCGGAGACAGACCGTTTTGGGAAACGTTGCTGAGGGGTTCGGGAGTCTTCGCGCGTCGTGCCATATCGCCCTTCGATACAATCGTTTACATTTTACTGTCAGAGTGGGATATGGCGAGCGAAGAAGCCGGGAGAATCGCGAGACCCGGACAATACTTAACCAACCTGAGGAGAATGTCAAGGTAGCCTCAAAACCTCAGCCAAAAAGATGCCAGGTGAAAAACCTGGACCAAAATACGCAGGCGCAAATACGCCGTCAGAGCGAAGCGGAGGTTTGCTCCCTTTTGTGTAAAATAAACGGGTTGTGCGATTAGGAAATCTAGAAACCGTGGCGCGTCTAGCTCTGTTAAGTGTATCGGACAAAACCGGATTGGTCGAATTCGCTCGATCGATCGTCGAAGACTTCCAATTTGACATTATCAGTAGCGGCGGAACCGCCAAAGTCTTACAAGAGGCCGGACTCCCCGTCACCAAAGTATCCGACTACACCGGATTTCCCGAAATCTTAGGAGGGCGCGTCAAAACCCTACACCCCCGCGTCCACGGCGGTATCCTCGCCCGTCGCAACCTGCAAGAAGACTTGCAAGACTTGGAAGCCAACGACGTGCGCCCCATCGATTTAGTGGTGGTGAACCTCTACCCCTTTGAAGCCACCATCGCCAATCCCGACGCCACCCTCGCCGACGCCGTAGAAAAAATCGACATCGGCGGCCCCGCCATGTTGCGGGCAGCGGCGAAAAACTTCCAACATCTCACCGTCCTCTCCAACCCCGCCCAATACGACGGTTATTTGACGCAACTGCGCGAGAAAGGCGAACCCTCCTTTGAATTCCGTCGCCAATGCGCCAAAGCCGGATTCTGGCATACTTGTCAGTACGATCGATCGATCGCCACCTACCTGGAAACCCAAGCTGAATCCGAAACCCTTCCCGAACAATTCGGCGTAGCGGGGTCGCAAATTCAAGCCCTGCGTTACGGCGAAAACCCCCACCAAAAAGCCGCCTGGTATCAAATCGGCCAGAACGCCAGCGGTTGGGGCGCCGCCGAGAAGTTGCAAGGAAAAGAACTCAGCTATAACAACCTTGTCGATTTAGAAGCCGCCCGTCGCATCATCGCGGAATTCCTCGGCGACGACAAACCCCCAACCGCAGCGGTGTTGAAACATACGAATCCCTGTGGCGTCGCCGTGGGCGAAACCTTAGTTCAAGCTTATGAAGACGCCTTTAACGGCGATTCCGTCTCCGCCTTTGGGGGAATCGTCGCCTTGAACCGCCCCATCGACGCCCCCACCGCGACGGCGTTGACGAAGACCTTTTTAGAGTGCGTCGTCGCCCCCGGTTGCGAGGACGAGGCGAAGGAAATTTTGGCGAAAAAGTCCAAACTTCGCGTGTTGACGATGTCTGATTTGAACGAGGGAACGGGCGAAACGATTAAAGCGATCGCTGGGGGTTTCCTGGTTCAAACCGCCGATGATTTAGTCGAAGACACCACGCAATGGGAAATCGTCACCGAAAAACAGCCGACACCGGAACAGTTAGAGGAATTGCTGTTCGCCTGGAAAGTCTGCAAGCACGTGAAATCCAACGCGATCGTCGTCACCAAAAACCGCACCACGTTAGGAATTGGAGCGGGTCAGATGAACCGCGTCGGGGCGGCGAAAATCGCCATCGAACAAGCGGGAGAACAATGTCAGGGGGCGACGTTAGCCAGCGATGGTTTCTTCCCCTTTGACGATTCTGTGCGTTCGGCTGCGGCGGCGGGAATTACGGCGATCGTTCAACCCGGTGGAAGCATTCGCGATAAGGATTCGATCGCAGCCGCTAACGAGTTAGGCGTCGTCATGGTTCTCACGGGAGTTCGCCACTTCTTGCACTAATTCAGCTTCGGGAAACGGTTCTTTTCTGGTTTCGCGAGATCCCCGGAATCTCCAAGATTCCGGGGATCTTATACTTAAAAACAAAGAGTGCGATTCGTTCCGTCGAAAGGAGAGTTGAATGAAAGCGATTCACTTTATCGAATCACTTTCTCGAACGAGCCGAAAAGGAAACTGAAGTTTGTCCAGAACGAAATGAATGGGAAACGGGAAATTGGAGGGTTACGCCTCAGAAAGCTTTCGAGCTTTTAGGAAAAGAGCTTTACTTACATCCGGGGCAAAAAGAACCGGCTCGTTTTGGGGGAATTATAATTGGGTTTTATCTGCTTTCGATCGACGATTCCAGATATAACGGAAAAATTGTATTTCGAGTTAAAAAAATGATGATTTCGAGGGAACTTTCACATTTCGGAAAGGATTGGGAAACGAGCATAAAACCGTTTACTGAAGAGGTTTAACCAGAAAGAAACAGAGAACACAGAGTTTTTTAATTATCATAAAAAAAACAAACATCCAGCTTTTAAAAACTGGATGTTTAACCAAAATTTTGACGAACTGCTATCAAGGGTACTAGATCCCCGGAATCTCCAAAATTCCGAGGATCTTAGAAGTCACACACCCTACCGGACTCCAGCGAGTTCGGGGGTTTTCAAACGAGCGTCGTCTTTGGAAATCACGGCGTTTCCGTTCTCGTCCACATCCACGATCGCCTTATCGCCCTCTTCTAACTTTCCAGCCAGCATTTCTTCAGCCAGAACGTCTTCCAACAGACGCATAATCGCCCGACGTAACGGACGCGCCCCGTAAGCAGGATCGTATCCTTCATCCACCAACCGCTCTTTGAAAGCATCCGTCGCTTGCAACGTGATGTTTTGTTCCGTCAGTCGCGCGAACACCTGTTTCAGTTGCAGTTCCGCGATTTCCTTGATTTCTTCCCGCTTTAACTGACCGAAGACGATGATATCGTCCACGCGGTTGAGGAATTCCGGACGGAAGTACTGTTTCAACTCCTCGTTAACCAGGTTGCGAATGCGGTTGTACTGGGCGTCCGTCTTGTCGTCGGCCACCTCGAAGCCCAAACCGCCGCCACCTTTCTCGATGACGCGAGAGCCGATGTTCGAGGTCATAATCAGCAGGGTGTTTTTAAAGTCCACCGTGCGACCTTTGGAATCGCTCAACTGTCCGTCTTCGAGAATCTGCAACAGCAGGTTGAAAACGTCGGGGTGGGCTTTTTCGATTTCGTCGAAGAGAATCACCGCGTAGGGACGGCGGCGCACCGCTTCGGTGAGTTGGCCGCCTTCGTCGTACCCCACGAATCCCGGCGGGGAACCGATGAGCTTCGAGACGGTGTGACGTTCCATAAATTCGGACATATCCAGCCGAATCATAGCCTCTTCCGACCCGAAGAAGTAATCCGCCAGAGATTTGGTCAGTTCCGTTTTACCGACACCCGTCGGACCCGAGAAAATGAAACTGGCGATGGGACGTTTGGGGTTTTTCAAGCCGACGCGGGCGCGACGAATCGCACGAGACACGGCGCGAACGGCTTCTTCTTGTCCGATGAGACGCTCGTGCAGGGTGTCTTCCATGTGCAGCAGCTTCTCGGATTCGCTTTCTTCGATTTTGGTCACGGGTACGCCAGTCCAACTGGCGACGATGTGGGCGATGTCGTCTTCAGTGACCACGGGGGCTTGACCGGGCTTGTGTTGGCGTTCTTCGGCCAGTTTGTCGATTTCGCGACGGATTTCCAGTTCGCGATCGCGCAGCTGTCCGGCTTTCTCGAAGTCTTGGGCGTCTACAGCCGCTTCTTTCTCTTTCACCGCCTGGGTCAGTTCTTTCTTCATCTCCCGAGAGGCGGGGGAGGATTTGAAGTGTTCGATGTGAACCCGAGACCCGGCTTCGTCGATGAGGTCGATGGCTTTGTCCGGTAGGAAGCGATCGTTAATATAGCGATCGCTCAATTTGGCCGCTGCGTCGAGGGCTTCGTCCGCAATGGTCAGTTGGTGGTGTTGTTCGTAGCGATCGCGCAGTCCGAAGAGGATTTCGATGGTTTCCTCAACACTGGGTTCGCCCACCATAATCGGCTGGAACCGACGTTCGAGGGCGGCGTCCCGTTCGATATGCTTGCGATATTCGTCCAGGGTGGTCGCCCCGATACATTGGAGTTCGCCTCGGGCTAACGCCGGTTTGAGGATATTCGCCGCGTCCAGGCTTCCTTCTAACGCCCCCGCCCCGACGAGGGTATGGATTTCGTCGATGACGAGGATAACATTTCCGTTTCCGCGTACTTCTTCGACAATGTTTTTCAGACGTTCTTCAAATTCGCCTCGGAAGCGCGTTCCCGCCACCAGTAACCCCATATCCAGGGCGATGACTTGTTTGTTTTCCAGCATTTCGGGAACGGCGTTTTTAACGATGCGCTGCGCCAAACCTTCGGCGATGGCCGTTTTCCCGATTCCCGGTTCTCCCACGAGGATGGGGTTGTTTTTGGTGCGACGACCCAGGATTTGAATGAGTCGTTCGGTTTCTCGTTCCCGTCCGACGACCGGATCGAGTTTTCCGTCGGCGGACAGTTGGGTGAGGTTGGTTCCGAATTCCTCGAGGGTCGCCATTTTTCCGGTTTTCGCCGAGGGTCGATCGCCCACGGCCACCCCTGCAACTTCCCCGAGTTGCTTCATCACTTGGGTACGAAGATCCGCTAAATCCACCCCTAAGTTATGAAGAACCGTCGCCGCGACGCCTTCTTCGTCTCGGGTCAACCCTAATAAAATATGTTCCGGGGCAATATAGTTATGGCCGAGTTGACGCGCTTCTTCGACCGCGTACTCGAACACCCGTTTAGCTTTGGGGGTAAAGGGAATTTCAGCGGAGGCGAATCCGGAACCGCGACCGATGAGTTGTTCGACTTCTTGTCGGGCGTTTTCGCGGCTGACCCCGAATTTGTTGAGGACTTCGGCGGCGATGCTGCTTCCCTCGCCAACTAAACCGAGCAGGATTTGTTCGGTCCCGACCATGTTGTGTTTGAGCCGACGCGCTTCTTCTTGCGCCAGCATGACGACTCGGATAGCTTTGTCTGTAAAGTGTTCGAACATAATTCGCGTGCGATCGACTGAGGTAGCTAGTTGTCTGCGGGGACTCTGGGCTTGTCGTCCTCAAAGGGACTTCGATAGTCTTCGGGCGCGATCCGCCTCGAAGGGGGAGGGAGAATCTATGAACTTTTGTGTACTTACATTAATATAATGTATCGGCGCGAAGCCAACCGCCCAGTGAGGAGAGCCGTATGGTTGAGGGTCGGTTCGGACTCGCTCGGTTTGACGAGTCCGGCTTCGGGAACGCCAGCCTTACCCTGAAGGTATGGCCATGGGGGTCAGGCTCTCGCTTCCAGCCTATTACAGGATCGCAGCTTGGTGCAAACGAAACTGGCTCGATCGCCTGCCTTGACGACGGAAATTTTTCAGGCTTCTTATAATTAAAAAAGTGGCAAATCCCTTGAAACTCGCTGCGATTCGCTGGGGTCGCGGTCGCCATCTCCATCAATTGTGCGATCGAATCTTGGGATTTCAACGTCTCTAATCTAACCGTCTTGGCGCTTTTTCCCTCTTCCGATCTCGATCGACAATTCATTATGAGTTCGACTCACCACCCCGAAACCATTTCTCCCCTCTCGCCCTCCCCGCATCGGGCGATCGTTCGTCTCGAAGACATCTCTAAAATTTACGGTTCCGGAAACACCGAAGTTCGCGCCCTCGACGGCGTTTCGATCGAAGTCTTTCCCGGCGAATACTGCGCCATCATGGGACCGTCGGGTTCGGGAAAATCTACCGCCATGAACGTCATCGGCTGTCTCGATCGACCCACTCGCGGCCGCTACTATCTCGACGGCGTAGACGTGGCGGGACTCTCGGAATCCCACTTAGCCAGCGTCCGCAATCAAAAGTTAGGCTTCGTCTTCCAACAGTTCCACCTGTTACCCCAGATGAGCGCCTTGGAAAACGTCATGTTACCGATGGTCTACGGCGGCGTCTCTCACCAAGAACGGGTCGATCGCGCCACGGACGCCCTCACCCGCGTCGGCTTGGGAAATCGCCTCCACAACAAACCCGCCCAACTCTCGGGAGGACAACAGCAACGGGTGGCTATCGCACGGGCGATCGTCAACCAACCCGTTTTACTCCTGGCGGACGAACCCACTGGCGCCCTCGACAGCCACACCACCGAGGAAGTCATGGGCATTTTCCACGAGTTGAACGCCTCGGGGATTACCATCGTCATGGTCACCCACGAAGCCGAAGTCGCCCGCTTGACCCAGCGCGTCATTTGGTTCCGCGACGGACAGGTGGTTCACGATCGCCTACACCCGGAAGAGTTACATTTGGCCGTGTCTTAGGCATGTTGTTTAAAAAAACAATATCTATCCGTCGCGGATCGATCGAGAGGGGTTGACTGGGGAATTCCAAAGCGCTAGAATAATTTTATTAGATAATGGGAATTTTAGCATCTACATTGATTTTTTAGTCAACATCGCCAAAAAGATTGGACTTTAGATCCCCGGCATCTTCGAGATGCCGGGGATCTAAACGAGTTCAGGGGGATCTAAACGAGTTCAGAGAGAGAAAATCCCCTCAAATCCCTAAGATTTCTCAGCCATGGCCAACATCAGATCGATCGTGCGGTTAGAGTAACCCCATTCATTGTCGTACCAAGACACTACCTTAAAAAACTGAGAATTGAGTTCGATTCCGGCCGTAGCGTCGAAAATGCTCGATCGGGGGTCGGTGGTGAAATCCGTCGAAGCCACCGGGTCGTCCGTATAGCCAAGAACGCCTTGGAGTTCGCCCTCAGCCGCTTTCTTCATCGCCGCACAAATCTCGTCGTAGCTAGTGGCTTTTTCCGTGCGGAAAGTCAAATCCACCACCGAAACATCCGGCGTCGGAACCCGGAAGGCCATCCCCGTCAAGCGTCCGTTCAACTCCGGTAAGACCAAAGTGACCGCTTTCGCCGCCCCCGTCGAAGCCGGGATAATATTCTGAGCCGCACTGCGTCCGGCCCGTAAATCCTTCTTACTCGGACCGTCGACAGTCGGTTGAGTCGCAGTCATGGCGTGAACCGTGGTCATCAGCCCTTCCGCCAAACCGAAGTTTTCGTGAATCACCTTCGCAATGGGCGCCAAACAGTTCGTCGTACAACTAGCGTTAGAGACGACCGTATGTTGACTGGGGTCGTAAGTCTGGTGATTGACCCCCATCAGCAGCGTCGGCACCTTATCGGGGTCTTTCGTCGGAGCCGAGATGACCACTCGTTTCGCCCCCGCCGCCAGGTGCTTGGATGCGCCCTCGTAAGTCGTGAAGCGTCCCGTCGATTCCACCACATACTCAACGCCCAAATCCCCCCAGGGAAGTTGAGCGGGATCGGTGTTGGAGTAACAGGGAATCGATTTCCCGTTGACGACGATACTATCGTCCGTCGCTTCCACCGTTCCCTTGAAGCGTCCGTGGGTCGAATCGTACTTGAGCAAATAGGCCAGGGCTTTCGGGGGAACGAGGTCGTTAATCCCGCAAAACTCGATGTTGGGGTTTTCCAGTCCCGCCCGGAACACCAGTCGCCCGATGCGACCGAATCCGTTAATGGCGACTTTCAGGGTTGCCATAAAAATCCTCCTTGTGGGTGCTTTAGCGATGCCGTTTCGCACGAACGGCACGGAATAAAGCTGGAGTTAGTATAACGTCAGGCTTTACAGCAGTTTCGAGGCGGAAATCGAGCCGCTGATGCCCGATCGCACTCCCAAGGCAGGATATTCTAGAAGGAGTCAGCTTTAGAAAGGTTTTAACAACGGTGATGTGTGGCTTTTGCTGAAATCCATGGATTTACCTTACTATCGAGAACAAAGGCGATCGAACCCAAATTTCATCGACCCAGACGATCGCAATTGCCAAGCGGATAGTTAGCGTTCGAGACCCAGCCCCGAACGCGACCCGGTTAAATATAGCTATCCTGGCGAATATGCCCTGTTTTGTGTCCCCTACTCTGCGAATCGACAAAGTCTTATGAACCCTGATGAGGTAAAAATCGTTCGACCGGAAGGTCTTCTCGACGGTGTAAAAGCGAGTCAGGTACGACGCGACATCAGCGAGTGCCTCGAAACTGGCGCGAAGATCGTCTTGCTCGATTTAAAAGACGTGACGTTTATCGATAGTTCGGGACTCGGGGCGTTAGTCTCCGCGCTGAAAACCGTTCGAGCCGCCGATGCCAAAATGTTTATCTGCTCCATTAGCGACCAAGTCAAGATACTCTTCGAGCTAACGAGCATGAACCGCGTCTTCAAAGTGTACGCCGATCGCGAAGAATTCGAGCGTAACGTCCTCTCCTCCCCCTAACTCAACCGCTGCAAGTTGTCAGAAAAACAGTCGTCCCTGAAATTCCAACCCGGGCGGTCAAAGAAACGTCAGTTGCAAGAGCGACAGATCGTCGTCTAACACGCAATCGGGAGATAACTGCTCGATCTCCTCCAACAGGCGTTCTAAGTCAACCCCGCCTCCGTCGCTCTCTTGCGAAAGCCAATCGGCGAACGCATCGAGTCCCCAAACCGTCCCGTCCGGTTGAGGAATTTCATAAACGCCATCGCTGAAAATATAAAGCTGACTCGAGGGAGCGATTTCACAGCATTGACTTTCGTAGTCCGCATCAGGAAACATGCCGATGGGAATGCTAGGGGTGTTGAGACGATCGACCGTTCCCGACTTGGCGACCGAGAGCAACAAGGCCGGGGGATGTCCCGCACTAGCGTAGACGAGTTGGCGGGTTGGGCGGTGGTAAACGCCGTACCAAATCGTAAAATACTTACCCTCGTAGAAATCCGCCGACGTGGTGGTTTGAAAAGCTTGATTGAGAGCGTCGAGAACTTCGCTCGGCTCGTGGAAATTGGCGTGAGGCAGCGATCGCGATCGCAGCACGTTCAGAACCGACACCGACAGCAACGCCGCCCCCACCCCGTGACCCGAAACGTCCACCAGATAAATCGCCAAAGACTCATCGTCGAGCCATTGGAAATCGTAACAGTCGCCCCCGAGTTGTTGCGAGGGAACAAAGCGAGCGTCAATCCAAACCGGCCCCTGAGACACCGAAGAGGGCAGCAGCGATCGCACGTATCGCGCCGCTTCCGAAAGCTCCGTCTCCAGCATCTGCTTTTGCTTTTGCAAGTCTTGACTGAGCTGGTGAATGCGCAACCCCGCCCGCACTCGCGCCTGTAACTCGTCGATTTCGATGGGTTTAGCTAAAAACTCGTCAGCCCCCGTATCGAGTCCCGTCACGCGATCCTCGACGGCTCCCCGGGCTGTGAGTAGAATGAAAAAGGTTGTGGAAAGATAGGGCGTTGCTTTGACCTGACGGCAAACTTCCAATCCATCCATTACGGGCATCATCCAATCGCAAACGATCAAACCCGGCTTGATTTCCTTGGCTAGGCGAACCCCGTCTTCCCCGTTGTTTGCGACAGTAACTTCGTACCCCTGGCGCTGAAGGGCGCGTTTCAACACCAAGCGGGTGGTGGAGTCGTCATCAATCAGTAAAATTGGAGTCATAGATCGAAAACATAGCACAAGTCAAATTGCAAGCGAGGATGTCATTGCGTTGGAAGATTTGAGTAAATCACCCCAATCTCAGCACGCATCTCTACGAGTCCCCACGGATCTTAACGCCTTAGTTCGGGTTTTGGAGTGGTTCGATCGACTCGAATCCTCTGCTGTACCCCAACGAATTTGGTTACAGTGTAAAACGGCGTTAGCCGAAGGCTTTACTAATGCCGTGCGTCACGCCCACCGCGATCGCCACGAAGATCTCGAAGTGGAGGTGGAGTTCGAGCGGACGCCGACCTATATCGAACTGCGAATTCTCGACAGCGGACCGCCGTTCGATCTCGAAGGAAAGCTCAACAGCCTCCCCACCTCGTCAGATTTACACGCTACCGGGGGACGCGGCTTGAAACTCATGCAATGCATTGCCGATCGCTTGAGTTACCAACGGCTCGACGACGGCCGAAACTGTCTCTCGATTCTGAAATATTACGAAAGCGACGCCTAAGCCGTACTGTCAATCTCCGAAACACCACGATACCACTGCCACCAGCAAGGCGATCGCCAACCATCGCGGTAAATGCAAAGCGTTAAAAATCGCCAACGGCACGTCGATCGAGAAGACGAACAAGAGCCATCCCACGATCGTCAACGCCACAGCTAAAAGAATTGCCATTAAAGCCCTTTTCCTCCACAGGCGACTTGCGATCGATATTTTAGGCGATCGCACCCACAAGTCGCTCTCAGACGTCGTTTCGCTTCGATGGGTTTCGATGTGTCGCCCGAGAAATTGTCACTGCAAAGTTTTGCCGGCCGGTTGCGCCTTCTATGCTAAGGATAGATAGATTTACACAAACCGGCGTTGGCGCGATCGCCTCCGCCATCGCCACGCGCTGCCACCTGCGATGTTCGACCGCCTAGCCTCCCTTATCGACCCCATCGCGATCGTCCTGTTACTGTCGGTCGCCAACCGTTTGGCGGTTTCCGCCGAAGACTCCTTTTTCGGCGTCCTGAGACCCTCTCTCGAAGAGGCGGCCGTCTCCCGAGGCTACACGGGCGGGTCAGTATCGCTGCCCAGTTTCGTGGCTGCCCGCGATCTCCACGGCAATCGCTGCGTGGGATTTGGCGACGCCTTACCGGACTACCAACTCATCCTCGATCGCGACTTTCCCGAACTCTCCATCGCCGTCGAAAGTGGCGGCCGCGATACCACCCTCGTCGTGCGCGGTCCCCAAGACGATACGATCCGTTGCGCCGACGACTGGAACGGCAACCCCGACGCCGCTCTCAGCGATACCGACTGGGAAGCAGGCACCTACGAGATTTGGGTCGGCACCCTCGACCCCGGACAAGAGTGGACGTACACCCTTTCGGTGTCGCCACAATTGACCATTGACAATTGACAATTCTCGAGCGAGTTGCGTTACTAGCCGTACATCTGAGCGTAATAGCTCTGATATTCCTCAGATAGCAGGGGTTTCCACCACGCCTCGTTGTTCAAATACCACTGCACCGTTTTCCGCAATCCTTCTTCTACCGTCACTGACGGTTCCCAACCGAGGGAGGTTTGCAGCTTAGTCGAGTCGATAGCGTAGCGTCGATCGTGACCGGGACGGTCTTTGACGAAGGTAATCAACGTTTCGCTCGGTTTCACGGGTAAATCCGCCGCCATCTCGTCCATCAAGCGACAAAGCGTCCGCACTAAATCGATATTTTTGACTTCGTTGTTGCCGCCGATATTGTAGGTTTCTCCCAATGTTCCGCGATGAATCACCGCATCGAGGGCGCAACAGTGATCGATGACGTACAGCCAATCGCGAACGTTTTGACCGTCGCCGTAAACCGGAAGCGGTTTTCCGAGCAAGATGTTAAGGCACATCAGGGGAATCAGCTTTTCGGGAAAGTGATACGGCCCGTAATTGTTCGAGCAGTTGGTGATGACAGTGGGAACCTGATAGGTGTGGTAATAGGCGCGAGCCAGGTGGTCGCTGCCCGCTTTCGAGGCGGAATAGGGACTGTTGGGGGCGTAAGGGGTGGTTTCGCAAAAGGGCGGGTCGTCCGGGTCGAGACTGCCGTACACTTCATCTGTGGAGACGTGGAGGAAGCGACAGCGATCGACCTCCGAACGGTTGGCTAGGTGGTTGCGGAAGGCTTCCAGGAGGGTGAAAGTTCCCACCACGTTGGTTTGAATGAAGGCGTCGGGGCCGAGGATGGATCGATCGACGTGGGACTCGGCAGCGAAGTGAGCTACTGTATCGATGTTTTCTTCGGCCAGGAGAGTTTCGAGGAGAGGGCGATCGCAGATGTTGCCTCGAACAAACCGGAAATTTCCGCTGTCGGCTAATCCTTCGAGATTAGAGAGATTTCCGGCATAGGTGAGGGCATCGAGAACGACGACGCGATCTTCGGGGTATCGATCGCACCAGTAGCGCGTGAAGTTCGAGCCGATAAATCCCGCCCCACCCGTTACCAGCAACCGACGGGATTGGCGCTCTTCATGAGTCATCGTCGTTCGAGTCCTCCTTGAATTGTCAAAAAACTGAATTGAAAAAACTGAATTGAAAAAACTGAATTGAAAAAACTGAAATCTCGATCTCGGGTTTCCTAAGTTTCCCGCGATCGCAGCCCCATCGAGGATAACTCGAAACGGGACCTTTTGCGTTAGCGGCGAATTCGATGAGAACCCGGCGCACAGGTGACTTCCCCGGAACTGTCCGGCGGTGGAACCGGCATCGGCGGCGCTTCAGTGGTGGGGTCGTCGCTGCGACAGACCGCCATAGTTGAAATTTCTAACCCCCGTTCGTTGGGAACCATGAACACGCCACTGGTGAAGCTGTGGAGATCGGGGCGTTTGGCGGTAGCGGTGATGCGAACGCTGTCGGTGCGATCGCTCTCGAAAGTCATGGCGAAGCGGTAATCGTCAGTTTCCGGGGGAACCTCCAGATTTAAGGCGGCGATCGAATCGGCAAAGGTGCGAAATTCCAGATAGTAGGTGCGCTGTCGGCGACTGAGGGCAAACAGAGCGTCGAGGGTATTGGCTTCCACGAGGGGGGCAGGTAAGGCCGTCGAGTCCGAGATGCGATCGAACACCACCGCCGTCTCACTAAACTGTTGCGGTCGTGGTTGGTCGGGGTTCGTACCGTCCATTTGCACCCGCAGCCGACCCTCTGAGGTGATTTCAGCGATGGTCGGCACCACGGAACCGTCGGGAAGCGTCAAATCGAGTTGCAGAGGCGAACCGGGAGCGATGCGATAGCCGAACTCCTGAGCGGCCATGCGTCCGCGCGGTAACGTGACGATAAAATGTAGCGTACCGTCGGGGGTAAAGACGAAGGTAAGATCCTGTCCGGCCAGGCCGCCGGAGGCGAACCACTGTCCCCAAACCGCTCGAGAAGGGGTCGAGGGCGAATCGCTGGGCTGAGATTCCGTTTGGACGACGTGGGAGGGGGACGCCTCGAGCGATCGCTCCGGCAGTCTCGCCTCTGCGGTTGCCGTCAGACTGACCGCAGCCGCAGCACTCGCCACAGCCAGCCCGGGAACGTCGCGAGTCCAACGGGGGAAACAGTCAGAGAGCGATCGCAATATCGAGCCTATCATTCGTTTTTTTCTGGAGGGACTTTAGCGGGATGGTCTTTGAGAACGCGGGTTTTGTAATGGACGAGTTTTTCCGCCGTCGTCTCTTCGTCCTCAGCGGTCGGTTTTTCCAGCATTTGCAGGAGTTGTTTGGCCGGAGAAAGCGGCGGCGGTGCCGTCACGTGAACTTGCAGCTTCGGCCCCGTGCGAGCCAAACGCACGATCGCCCCATCCTCGACCCGCTTCGTCGTAATTAACTTATCGTCGAGATAGGTACCGTTCGTTCCCAAATTTACCATCATCCAGTGAGGGTCTTGATAGCGCAGTTCGAGATGGTGGCGGGACACCACCGCACTGTAAAGAACAACGTGATTGTCCGGAGCGCGACCGACGCGCACGATCGTTTCGCGATCGAACGTCCAGCGTTTGAGCGGCAGCGGCTGATGGGGGTGAAGCAAAGTTAAAGTAATCACGCGGGTCAGAGGGGTAGAGATAGACGCAACCTAAACAGGAAATCCAAGGTGAGTCGAGTAAATCTTCGTGAGGTCAAGTAACCTGAAACACGAACGTTACCAAATCGCCCTTACCAAGTGCGATGCGATCGCCCGGGTGAAGGCGGTGGCGGCTGCCCCGAGCTAACGGCAGGTGATTGATATAAGTCCCGTTAGAACTCCCGACATCTTCAATATAGTAGTTTTGCGCCTCCAGACGAATTTCGGCGTGAACCCGAGAGACAAATTCGCAATGGGGAAAACCCGATACATCGAGGTCGGGAGGAAGGCGATCGTTGGGTTTGCCGATACGAACCACCTCGAGATGAGGGGGCAACTCGATAACCGTATCCGTTTGCACGTGAACCAATCGCGCGGCGGGAAATTGAAGTTTCGTCTTTTGACTGACGCAGGTTGTAGAGGTTTCAACCGACAGCGGGGCTAAATTCCCGTTCGTCACGCCCCCAGACGAGTTCGCATCAGATTCTCGCGCCGAGAGCGCCACGCCACATTGACCGCAAAAGCTCGCCCCCAAGGGAACGGACGCACCGCATTCGGGGCAAGCATCCGCTTGAGGAAGCGGCGTGTAACAGGCTTCGCACTGAGCCGCACCCTGGGGATTTTGATGGTTACAGTTCGGACAAACGATCATGGTGTGTCGAGGATCGGGACAGAGGGGGAAGCGGCTCGAAGCAAGCTTCGCTTGCAGCCACACTGTCAGAGAACAACGACCGAAAGGCAAGGGTTTAACTATCGGTATCGGTAACGGAAATGCTCGATCCGGCTTCCGAGTCGAGAAGCCACCACAACGTTCCGTTAAGGGGCTGTACGAGCCGGGCGGGGTAAGTGTCTTCGTCGCCTGATGGCGCCAAAACACGGGACAGCGCGGTTTGTTTGTTCGCGCCCGCTACCATAAAGATAACGCAGCGAGACAGGTTCAGCACGGGAACGGTTAGGGTCAAACGAGGCTGTCCGTCTTTGTGACCAACGGTTACGGCGCGATCGCACACTTGTAAGGCGTCGGTGTGAGGAAACAGCGATGCCGTATGTCCGTCGTCTCCCATACCCAACAGCATAATATCGAATACGGGAAAGTCGCCGGGATTGAGTTTGAAAAAGTCCCGCAGCTGCGCTTCGTGACGCTCCGCGTCGGCTTCGGGACTTTCGCCGTCGGTGGCCATCCCATGAATGTTTTCGGCGGGAATCGGTACTTTATCGAGCCACGTCTGACGCGCCATGCGCTGGTTGCTGGCGGGATCGCCGGCCGAAACGTACCGTTCGTCTCCCCAGAAAACGTGAAGTTTCGACCAGGGGAGATCCTGGGCGGCTAGGGCTTCGTACAGGGGTTTGGGGGTGTTTCCACCCGAGAGAACCACCGTCGCGCGATCGCGCTGTTCGAGAGCGCGGTGGATTTCCTCGAGAACGACTTGTAAGGTGCGATCGACCAGGGCGGACGAGTTGGGGAGGACTTCGACGTGCTTGCTCATAAAAATTCAGCCGGTGAACGGTAGCGTTTGAACGGTTTGTCTGAACGGTTCCTCCCGATTTTAAAGTACCCCCGTTGGGACGCAAAAATTGCCCCAAAAACAACGGGGCTAACGTCCCAGAGCGTGCAGGCGTTCGATACGTTCGGCGCAGTCTTGGGTTAGGGCTTGTAAAATCTCGCGATCGCTGTTTTTGGGCGGATCGATCGCTTCGCCGATACGAACGGTGACGGGAACGGGGCGGGGAAGTTTCGACCCCGAGGGAAAAATATCTTGGGTTCCCCACAGAGACACTGGGAGAACGGGCGCTTGGGCTTTGGCCGCAATAAGAGCCGCCCCGAGTTTGGGATCGGGGATTTTCCCGTCGCGAGTGCGCGTTCCGGATAAAAATACCCCCGTCGCCCAGCCGTTCTCGAGATAGTCTAAGGCTTGGCGAATCGCTTGGCGATCGACTGCTTTTCGCTTGACGGGATAGGCGCCGTACAGCCGGATGGCTTCTTTGAAAACGGGAATTGAAAATAGCTCTTCTTTCGCCATGAACGCCACTGGACGCTGTACGCTACAGGCGACGATGGGCGGGTCGAAGAAACTGGCGTGGTTGCTGGCCACCACCACCGGACCGCTTTTCGGAACGTTTTCTGTTCCCAGCACCCGGCCTCGAAAATAGCCGTGTAACATCGGGCTGACCACCGACCATTTAAAGAGGTGGTACAGGGCAAGACTAATACCAGGTTCGCGGTTTCGACCCATTGTAAATTCGCTGTAATTGATGGAAGGGAAGGAAGATCGATTCTAAAAAAATCACTCGATCGCAAGCACTCAATTGAGACATCAATCAATGAAAAATATATATTTTATTTTCGATATTTTTGGGATCTTCTGATTTTGAAACCATAAGCGGATTGGACTAAGTAGTGCAAATTTTTCTGCCGACCCAGATCGGGTATCTAAATTAACAAATTACACCCTAAGCTCAGAAAACCTATATTTTTGGGGGTTCTACTATAGGTTACGAACGGGCTAAAAAAACTTTTTTACCTTCGTAATAACATAACAGAAGCTCGTTAAAAACTGGTTTGCTGCATATTTTTTTATTTATTAATAGCCTTTTAAAAAAACGGGTATCTTGAATTATTGGAGTTTTTAGAAATTCACAAAAAAATCAAAAAAAGACAATTCAAAAAATAAGATTTACCTAATTTTTAAACTTATTTTTTGAGAGTTTAATTACATAAAAAATACCTCTATTTATTAGTTGTTTTGAAGTTTGGGGACTTTCGGGATAAAATTTTTAGCTTAAATCGAAGGGGTGGGAAACTCCCACCCAATAGCTCTAGAAAAACTCAATTGTTCAAGCTTGAATTTGAGCGTCGAGCTGTTCGAGAGTTCCGATATTTTCTAAAGTTAGATCGGAACAAGTGCGACCGATCAAGCCAGTCAGAACTTTACCGGGGCCGACTTCGACGACGCGATCGATCCCCTCTTCCGGTAAACGCAGAGAAATTTCCCGCCAGCGCACCGGCCCCGTCATTTGCTGTTGCAAACGAGATTTCAGAGCCTCGGCTTGCGTTTCCGGCGTCGGTTCGACGTTCGACAACAGGGGAACCGTCGCCTCAGAAAAGCTCACGGGGGCGAGAACCGCATCAAAGGCTTCCGAAGCCTTCTCCATCAAGGGCGAGTGGAACGCACCCGAGACATCGAGACGCACCGAGCGGCGAACCTTCACCTTCGATAATACCGTTTCGATCGCCTCGGCGGTTCCCGAAATCACCACCTGAAGGGGGCTATTATCGTTAGCGAGAACCGCGCCGTCCGTTTCGGCGATCGCCGCTTCCAACTGTGAGCGATCGAACTTCATCAAAGCCACCATCGCCCCGTCCGCTGCTTCGTCCATCAATTCGGCGCGGCGTTTGACCAACTTCAGCCCCGTCTCGAAATCGATCGCACCAGCAGCGTACAGCGCCACGTACTCTCCCAAACTGTGGCCGGCCACAACATCCGGTTGCTGTCCCCGCTCTCGCAGCAAATCCACGAGAATACATTCGATCGTATACAAACAAGGTTGCGTGTACAGGGTTTGGGATAAATTGTCGCCCGTGCGACAGTTTTCTAGCACCGACCACCCTAAAATCGATTCAGCCTGCTGAAATTTCGCAGCGGCGGCGGGAAGTTCGGCTAAATCGACCCCCATTCCGGCTGTTTGCGACCCTTGTCCCGGGAATACCCAAGCTGTTTTCATCGTTTTACTTTAAACTTCTCGACTTCAATCTTTTTCGTCTTCGCCGTTGATAGCTCTCCACAGAGGTCGCCCTCGAGGGCGCGATCGCCCCCAAACCGCTTCGCCCCCGGCGAGCGATCGCGAAACGCTTCGAACCTCGTCCGAACTCGCTCGTCTGGCTCTCCTCCTCTTCGCAAGTCCCTAAACGGAACCGCCCCATTTCAAAATGGCCGCGCCCCAAGTCAAACCCGCACCAAAGCCCGAGGCAGCGATGGTATCTCCGGTTTGAATTTGGTGCGATCGCACCGCCTCGTCGAGCGCCAACGGAATCGACGCCGCCGACGTATTGCCATAGCGAGCCAAATTGCTAATCACTTTCTCGCTCGGAACGTTCAAGCGCTTGGCCACGGCATCTAAGATACGTTGGTTCGCCTGGTGAAGCAACAACCAATCGAGATCCGCGTTCGTTAACTGCGCTCGGAACAATGCCTTCTCAATCGCCTCGGGCACCTTCTTCACCGCAAACTTATAAATTTCCTGCCCGTTCATCGCGATGCGGCCGTAGTTCCCCTGACTGACTTCGAGTCCTTCCACCAAAGCTTGAGCTTGAGGTTCGTAACCGAGCGTCAGAGACTTGTTTTGGGCGCCGTTACTCCGTAACTCAAACCCCAGCAAACCCTCCTCTTCCGTCGTGCTTTGCAACACCACAGCCCCAGCACCGTCTCCGAACAACACGCAAGTCCGGCGGTCCGACCAATCGACCCAACGGGACAGAATATCGGCGCCGATTAACACGGCGTTGCGATACACTCCCGTCCGCAGAAACTGCGCCACCGTCACCAAGCCAAACACGAATCCCGAACAGGCGGCGGTCAAGTCGAACGCCACCGCTTGCGAGGCCCCGATGCTGTGTTGGACGCGACTGGCACTTCCAAAGAGATCGTCCGGCGTCGAGGTCGCGAGAACCACCAAGTCCACCTCGGACGGATTCAACCCTGCCATCTCCAAGGCTTCCCTGGCGGCGGCGGCCGCCAGGTCTGACAGAGGCATCTCCGGACCGGACAAACACCGCTGGCGGATTCCCGTGCGCGTGGCAATCCACTCGTCTGAGGTTTCTACGATTTGGCTTAACGTATCGTTGTCTAAACTCGTGTCCGGGGTTGCCCCGCCACTACCCGTAATTGCTATACCCAATGTCGTCATCTGCTATTCGATCTCTTTTGTATGTCCCTCACCGTCCTCGCTGCGAGGTCAAACTCTCGGAGAGAAAGAACTGAGTTCGGTCGGTGTCATCGAAAACTTGGCTCGGGTTCCAGTGTTGGTACGAGAAACGCCTCGACGAACTTGGCGCTGAAGGCGTTTACTGTTCGACGAGGTGTTTTTCTTGAATGCGTTCGATGACGCGGTTATCTACAGCGTCTTTCGCCAAACGAACGGCGTTGAAAATCGTCATCGCGTGAGAGCTACCGTGTCCGATCACGCAGATGCCGTTAACCCCCAAGAGCAAGCCCCCCCCGTGTTCGACGTAATCGATACGCTGTCGGAGCCGTTTGAGGTTGGGGTTGAGGTGAGCCAGATCGCGCTCGTCAAGATCCCGCAACAACTCTTCTTGACACAGTTGCAACAGGACGTTGCCGATCGCTTCGGCAAATTTCAACAAAACGTTGCCCACGAAGCCGTCGCAAACAATGACGTCGAAGTTACCGGATAAGACATCGCGACCTTCGGCGTTCCCCACAAAGGGAATGCGAGGGTTATCTTGAAGCATTTGATAGGTGCGAACGGCCAAGTCGTTACCCTTGGAAGCTTCTTCGCCAATATTGAGCAATCCGACTTTCGGCTCGGGACGTCCGAGGACGTATTGACTGTAAATCGTGCCGAGAAGGGCGAACTGTTCGAGATATTTGGGGCGACAGTCCACGATCGCGCCGACGTCTAAAATCAAGACGGATTTGTTGGGTTCCATCGTGGGAAAGACCGCGCCGATGGCCGGACGATCGATCCCGGAAAGCCGTCCTAAGCGCAAGAGAGCTGACGCCATCGATGCCCCGGAATGGCCGGCGGACACCACCGCATCGGCTTGCCCTTGTTTGACCAACTCCATGGCAACGTTGACGGATGCTTTGGGCTTGCGCTTAATCCCCGTTAACGCCTCTTCGTGCATTTCGACGACCCCATCAGCGGGGATAATCTGAATATCGGAAGACAGACCTTGTCGTTCTAGGGATGCTTCGATAGTTTCCGGGTCGCCTACGAGCAGAACCTCTACGTCGAGTTCCTCGTGCGCTCGCCATGCCCCGGAAACAATTTCATCTGGGGCATAATCACCGCCCATCGCATCTACTGCAATCCTTGCCCTGTTCAATGCCATCGATCGAATCTTGTATAAGCCTCCCAAATTTTACCAGACCACTTTAACTGCAATGAGTCACTGGATTGAAAACAAGCGTTCTCCAATCGGACGGAGGGGGCAACCATGCTGAGTTTGGTAGCGTCGGGGACTTTAGCCCTTTGGTTAGAAACTACGGGGATGTCTTTACCGTCTCGGCGATCGCTCTCGCCCTTGTTCGAGGCGCCCGGTTTGACCTTTTCCCGCCAAGGCGACCCGCCCAGCCAAGAGATCCTCGATCGCTATTTACAACGGCTCTCTTCCCGAGGGATCGCGGCGGACAATCAGGGCATTTGGCTGCAAACGGGAACTCGCGTTTTAGCCTCCCATCGCGGGACGGTGCCTCGACCGGCCGCCTCGATTACGAAGGTGGCTACGTCTCTGGTAGCCTTGGAAACCTGGGGGGTCGATCGCACTTTCGATACGTCTGTTTATACGGTGGGTTCTCTGGACAACGGCATCCTCGATGGCGATTTGACCGTTGTGGGAGGCGGCGATCCGTTGTTTGTTTGGGAAGACGCCATCGCTGTCGCCCTGGCGTTACACCGTCAAGGTATTCAAGAGATTACTGGAGATTTAATTGTTGAAGGTGCGTTCTCGATGAATGGGAAGGACGACCCCACCACGGCCGGAACGCTCCTCAAACAGGCTTTCGACGAGGCACAGTGGACGCCAGCGATTCGGGACGCTTACCAGCGTTTGGCGACGCCGTCTTCTGAAACTGCTGCTCCGCCCCAATTGGCAATTCTTGGGGAAATCCGGCCGGGAAAGGCAGAGGGTTCGGCGGGGAACCTACGATACCGCCATCGATCGCAGCCCTTGCGATCGCTCCTCAAACTGATGAACGTCTACAGCAACAATGCGATGGCGGAGATGTTGGCGACGCAATTAGGGGGTGGGGCGACGGTGGCACGTCGCGCCGCTGGGTTGGCTGGGGTTCCCCCGGCTGAAATTCAACTGGTTAACGGTTCGGGATTGGGTCAAGACAACCGCATTTCCCCCCGCGCGGTTTGCGCTCTGTTTGCGGCGATTCAACGTCGCCTCGCGGCTGACGGGTTGACGGTGGCCGATGTGTTTCCCGTCTCCGGTCTCGATGTGGGAACTCTCGAAGACCGCCGGATTCCCAAAGGAGCGATCGTCAAAACGGGGACGCTGTGGAACGTTAGCGCCCTCGCCGGGGCGATTCCCACTGGCGATCGCGGCTGGGTGTGGTTCGCCATCATCAACAGCGGCGAGGATTTTGTTCTCCCCTTCCGACAAGCTCAAGACGAGTTCCTCGATCGCCTCGCCACGCAATACAGTGATGGGGAGATAGAGAGATAGGGAGAGGGGGAGATAGGGAGATGAGGGGAAACTCGCCTCGTCACCTTTCGTTATCAATTATCAACTGTCAACTGTCAATTACTAAGATCGTGTTTCGAGGAATTTTTGGGATTGTTGGACTTTGGTGTCTGTGGATGCCAATGGCGATGGCTGGGGTTTTGAGCGATCGCGCGGCGGCGTTTCCCCACTGGCAGGAAAAACCCCCGGTTCGCCCAGTCCGAGGCGATTTGGGTTATCCGCCATGGATGGAAGGCACTTGGAACGTTACCAGTACCCTCGTGGATGCGGTGGCGCCCTTGGCGCCGGAGATCGTGACGCCGGGATACGAGGTGAACCGTCGTTATTTGGATCGATCGCTGAACTTTCAGGTTCGCTTTCAACCTCAGTCGCCCTCTGAAGCGAAATCGACCGGAAAATCGACTGAGAAATCAACTCAAACATCGGCGTCTGAGTCAGACGGCCGTTCTCGGATTGTTGCCGATCGCGCTTTCAACGGTGAAAGTATCGCCCGCGCTTATTTGGGTTCCGAACGCGACGTTTCGGTTCGCGTCGATCCTGACGATCCCAACCGTCAAATTACCCGGATTCCGCCTAACCGCAAGTTAGTTTCGGTGGTGAGAGGCCGCAGCAGCGAACGGCCCACCCCCGATCGCTTTGTGGCGACTGAGGTTTCTTACCAGGTGTTTCGCACGAAGTCACAAATTTATCTCAACGAGGTCGAAACGACGACGGTTTACGATCGCAAGTCTCCGACTCGCCTCGAGGGAAATCAAATGACGGCGATTTATTTGTCGCCGAAAGATCCGAATTATTTTCGCGCCAACGGACGCCCCGTTGCCTTGTATCGCTATCGCCTACAACTCGAGCGCGAGACGGGCGGAGACGATCGAACCTCTTTTCTCTTTTAGCCATAGCTTAATTTTCTAAAACTTGCAGCGATCGCGATCGCTTTCGGGTGGTACTTACGATCGCGCGAAATCTCGATCGAACTCACACGGGCAAGTCGCCGGAAATCACAGAAATCTTGAGTTGGATTCTTCACAATTAAAGTGTCTTCTCCGGGTCATAGTTTAGAATGCGTGAATATACGTTTGAACGAGCGATGCTCATCCCCGGAGCGATCGGTGAAATGCTCGTGTCAGCCCGAACTACTGGCAAAATTGCGGTTGCCGATCGATACGGGTTGCAGACAGCTATTTTGGATGAAACACTCTCTGAAGAGGAACGACGGGCTATCGATCGATTGCTGAGAGCGGTTCTCAAAGGCAAAGTGAAAGTTGAAAACGAGTTGTCTATTCTTGGCTAAACTCCTGAGAGTTTCTCGCTCTCGGTGGTTGGGTTGGGTGTTTTTTGGGGCTAAGGGGTGGGAGATTCTTAAGGGTTTGAATCGCCCCTCACACCGCGTTCGCTTGCCGTTTTTTAACTGAACAAGATTAAGGCGATCGCGTGGCAGTTTAAACTGGGTTTGTTGCCTGCAATACTCTTTTTTAAAAGACCGCTTGAAAGCTTATCTTTTTTAAGTTTTAAGATATTTAAGATATCGTCTTTTTTTAGAGACTAGAGATTCGATACTCGAGAGTGTTGAATAAAAAATCAATAATATAGACAAAAGAAATAAAATGGCTACGATATTAGTATCGCCCTGGGTTGGCTCAACTGTCAACCCGACCGAGGCTTTTTTAACATTTTGAAATAGAATAAAAAATCAACATGGCGAACCTCGAAGCTCGTCGAGGCGTAAATTCCCGTCTGAAGGGATTTACAGAGCTTACGGGCTTGAGAAGACAGACATCCAATCAGCACCGACGCGCAGCGTCAAATCGGAATCGAGATCGCCAGTGGAGAGGGATTCGATTTGTCCGAAGCCTAAAGCCTGTTGTAACCGTTTGGCGGCGTCGAGATTCCCCGTTTGAACGACAATTTCCGTATGGTGTCGAACTTCGTTCCAACTGGGGGCGACATAGACATCGGTAAACCCGAGTTGTTGGAGTTGCGATCGCACGCTCTCGAGGGTTTGCGGGTTTCCGCTGGCGTTTTGAATGGCGATGCGGGGAATGCTGGGGGTTTGGTTGAACGCCGTCGAAGAACTGGGGCGATCGATAAAGGCGTCGGAGGGCGTGCGATCGAGGAATTCCGCCACAATGCGATCGCGTTCCGCCTCATCGAGAAGCCAATAACTGCGGTCGGCTTCGGCGGCGGTACTGAAACGCCCCGGAAGCAAGACCATGCGAAACTGTTGCGGGTCGAGTTGTACGCCAAAGCCTGCTAACGCCACCATTTCCTCGAGGGTGAGGTTCGTATCGACGTACTTTTCCATGACGCGCACGATCGCCGGAAGGCGAGGAATGACAGTGGGGTTGGTGAGGCGATCTCGCAACGCCTCGATGAGGATTTGCTGTCGTTGCACCCGTCCCACATCCCCGTAACGCCCCTGACGAAAACGGCTGAACTGCTGAGCTTGTCTGCCGTTGAGGAGTTGCCAACCGGGATCGAGATCGATAACGAGTTGCTGAGTGCGATCGAGATAAGACATAGGATAGGGAACGAAGACCTCGATTCCCCCCAGCATATCCACCAGTTCGACGAGGGCATCCGTATTGACGCGCACGTAGCGATCGACGGTCAAATCGTTTGTCAGCCCTCGAACCGTGGCTTCCGCCAGTTCGACGCCACCGAGAGCGTTGGCTTGGTTGAGTTTCGCGACGCCGTAACTGGGAATTTCCACTTGCGTATCCCGAGGCAGAGAAACGACGTTGAGGCTGTCGTCGTTGGGATCGAAGCGCATCACTAACACCGTATCGCTGCGTCCGTTGAAGAGTTCCGGAGAATCGTCGGCAATTTCCGGGTCGCGATCGACCCCCAACAAGAGAATATTAACCGGACGCGAGAGTTCGTACCCGAAATTGTCCCACAATTGCCCTTGACGCCAGGGAGAGCGCACAAAGGAGGAAGCGGGCATCACTAAGGCTGTCACCGCTCCCAAAATGGCAGAAGTTAGAATGGCGACCGTGGCGATGACACTCCACCACAGCAAGGCGGAAACGTTTCCAGGTCGCGAGGGGGGGACTTTCACCACAATTTCCTCTAGGGTCAGACACTATCGATTTTGCCATCTCTGGCTCAGTGGGGGGGCGAAGTCGAGGGGGTGATCGCGGCTTTCTTTGTTAAGACCATTCCTCAAGACAACGCCAAATCCGGATCGGTGGCGATCGCTGCGGCTTGGGATTCGATCCGGGCTATCCCGGCGATCGTCAGGTCAACACATCACCACATCGCCCCCCAATCCAGCGAGTAGTATGAGAGAATAGCCGATCGCCAACGGAAGTTTAATGGGGTGAGGGTATGGCGCCAATCGTCCAAAAATACGGGGGAACCTCTGTCGGATCGATCGAACGACTGCAAGCGGTTGCCCAGCGTGTCGCAAATACCGCCAAAGACGGACAGTCTGTCGTGGTGGTGGTGTCGGCGATGGGGAAAACCACCGACAGCCTGGTGCAAATGGCCAACGAAATTTCGTCGAATCCCTGTCGGCGAGAAATGGATATGCTGCTGTCAACCGGGGAACAGGTGTCCATCGCCCTGTTGAGTATGGCATTGCAAGAACGGGGCGTTCCCGCCATTTCCATGACGGGGGCGCAGGTGGGAATCGTCACCGAAGCCGCCCACAGTCGCGCCCGCATTCTGCAAATTCAAACCGATCGACTCGAACGCCACCTCAACGCCGGTAAAGTCGTCGTCGTGGCGGGATTCCAGGGAATCGCCCTCGGAGAAGAATTAGAAATTACTACCCTGGGGCGGGGGGGTTCCGATACCTCCGCCGTGGCGTTAGCCGCCGCCCTCAACGCCGATCGCTGCGAAATCTATACTGACGTTCCCGGTATCCTCACCACCGATCCTCGCTTGGTTCCCGAAGCCCAACTCATGGACGAAATTACCTGCGACGAGATGTTGGAGTTGGCCAGTTTGGGGGCGAAAGTCTTGCATCCTCGGGCCGTGGAAATCGCCCGCAATTACGGCGTGACGTTGGTGGTGCGATCGAGTTGGACCGACGATCCCGGTACTCGCGTCGTCGCCCCGGAACGTACCCCGCGCAAGTTAGAAGGGTTGGAACTGGTGCATCCGGTGGACGCGGTGGAATTCGACGCCGATCAGGCGAAAGTGGCGCTGTTGCGGGTGTGCGATCGCCCCGGTATCGCCGCCACGCTCTTCGGCGAAATCGGCCGTCAAAGGGTCGATGTGGATTTAATCGTGCAGTCGATTCACGAAGGAAACACCAACGACATCGCCTTTACCGTCACTAAAAACATCCTCGATCGCGCTGAATCTGTCGCGGCGGCGATCGTTCCCGCCCTGTCTCCGGAAAGCGAGAACAACCAAACCGACGTCATCGTCGATCGCGACATCGCCAAAGTCAGCATCGTCGGCGCCGGAATGATCGGACGTCCTGGCGTGGCGGCGGAAATGTTCAGTACCCTCGGAAAAGCCGGGGTCAACATTCAAATGATTTCCACCTCGGAAGTCAAAGTCAGTTGCGTGATTGATGCTTCAGACGGCGATCGCGCCATTGCAGCCCTGTGCGAGACTTTCGACGTTCACATCTCCACCGTGCGCGAACGGGAAATCGCCAATACCGACGCCGTGAAACCGCCCGTGGTGCGGGGTGTGGCGCTCGATCGCGGACAAGCTCGCCTGGCCATTTTACAAGTTCCCGATCTCGCCGGACGCGCCGCGCGAATTTTCCAACTCCTCGCCGAACACGGAATCAGCATCGATACCATCATCCAATCCCAACGCTGTCGCATCCTCAACAACATCCCCACCCGCGACATCGCCTTTACCGTCGCCCAAACCGACGCGGAAGCGGCGCGGGAACTCTTGACGCCCTTGTTGGAGGAAATGGGATGCGGCGAGTTAGTCGTTGACAAATCCATTTCTAAAGTGAGTATCGTCGGTTCGGGGATGATCGGACAACCTGGGGTGGCTGCGAAAATGTTCGCCGCCCTCGCCCAGGAAAAAATCAACATCCAAACTATCGCCACCTCGGAAATCAAAATTAGCTGCGTCGTTCCTGAAGAAGACGGCGTGAAGGCTTTACAAGCGGTTCACGCAGCCTTTGGCTTGTCGAAGGGATGAGGGGATGACCGGGTGATGGGATGATGGGATGACTGAGAAATTTCACCACCTCCTCACCTCATTACCTCATCACCTCATCACCTCCTCATCGCAGTAATTCGGATCGATCGATGACTGATACTAAATCTCTGGCGGGATTTCTCAACCTGGATAAACCTCAAGGTTGGACATCTCACGATTGCGTCGCCAAGGTGCGGCGTCTGTTGAAATTGAAAAAAGTCGGCCATGGGGGAACTCTCGATCCCCTGGCGACGGGGGTTTTACCGATCGCGGTGGGAAAAGCGACGCGGTTGATTCAATATCTCCCGTCGGGGAAAGCTTATAACGCGACGGTGCGCTTTGGGGTGCGAACCACAACCGACGATCTCGATGGGGAGACGATTTCAGTTAATCCGAATTCGGGGGTGACGTTGGAATCCCTGCGTCAGGTGATTCCGCAATTTATCGGATCGATCGAACAAATTCCGCCGAAATACAGCGCCATTCAGGTGGACGGAAAACGGCTGTACGATTTAGCCAGGGCGGGAGAAGCGGTTGAGGTTCCTTCGCGACAGGTGGAAATCTCCCAAATTGAGATTCTCGATTGGCGCAACGGTGAATTTCCGGAAGTGGATTTAGCGATCGACTGTGGCGGCGGAACTTACATTCGCGCGATCGCTCGAGATTTGGGAGAAGTCCTCGGATGTGGCGCCACCCTGGCGCAACTGCTACGAACCCACAGCAGCGGCTTTTCGATTGCGGAGAGTTGGACGATCGATCGCCTCGCCGAAACCGTCGAAAATCAAGAGTTGCAACTGTTTCCCCCGGAATCGGCGTTGAAACACCTCCCCTCTCTCTCGCTTCCCGAAACGTTGGCGCAACGGTGGCGTCAAGGACAACGGTTGCAACTCGACGACGTTCAACCGGAAAGTGAATTCGTCGCAGTTTTTGACGAAATGGGAACCTTCCTCGGCGTGGGAACTTGGAAACCGAACCAAGCTCTCCCGGTTCTCGCCCCGAAAATGGTATTCGATCGGTAATATTTCTAGAAACTGGGTTTCGTGTAATTTCGAGTGTGTTAGCTTAGCAGTAAAGCCTATCGTCTTTCTGGCCGCAATCGATGACTTCCCAAAACTCCCCCGAGGAACCCCGCAATTCCCAACCCAACCCCGAAGAAGAAGAGGAACAGTTTCAATTTGACGTTTTCCGGGGTCGAAAATTCACCTTAGCCGATGCGATCGCCAAGGAGGGGGGTTCTTTTTTCAAAGGAGATTCCCCCGTTCCCCGGTTGGAACGGGCGAAGGCGACGATTCATAATTTTATCGATCGAAACTTATCGGACATTTCCGGCGCGTTACAAGCGATTCTGCAACGGTGGGTTGACGAGGACACCATCCGAGTCGCGCGAAATCTCGAAACCCCCTTACAGGCGTTGTTAGAACTCCTCGACTCCCTCACGAACAATTCTGAAATGCTGTACGAATTCGTGCGACAAGTCGATGTCAAGTGGGGCGAAATGAACGACGAACGCCCCCATTTTCAACGTCCTCACCAATCCCCCCATCCCGAAGACGAATATACTCACGAGTCGGTTCGCCAACAACTCCTCGAATTGCGCCGTCGCGTGGAAGCGTCGTTACAGAATTAGCCGAACTAGACTTTGACATCTTTGACATACTATAAGATCCCCGGCATCTTGGAGATGCCGGGGATCTCGAGGCCAGAATTAGCCGCATAGAATCAGTGGAGAACATCTGAGAAACTGGCACAGGAAACGGGGTTCGATCGCCAAACCGCAGCCACGATCGAACTAATCTCGTTTCCTCCATAAGTGCCATGAACGCCAGAGAAATCAATAACTTCGCCGGATTTACGATCCTGTTAGTTATCCTCGTTCTCTTCACCTTCGGGATTTTGCAGTGGTTGGGGATTCCCACCGGAAACTTTGTCGATTGGATAGTCGGCGTCGCCAGTTTCTGGTGGTTAGTCGCCATCGTCACCATTCCCTGGAACGTTTACTTCAACGCCAAACAAGTCCTTGCAGACGCCGATCGATCTCGCGAAAGAGGCATTCCCCTCGACGAAAAACAAATCCGTTACGTGAAAGTCGTCGTGCGGCGATCGCTTTGGATTGCCCTCGGACTTCACGTCATCTCTGCCCTCGGCTTGTATCTCCTCGCCGCCACCGGAATCAGCGCCATCGGCTACATCAGTTCCGTCGCCACGCTGCTGTTTACCGGATTGCGCCCCGCCGTCGCCTTTTATCAATATTTGGCTTATCGTCTCACGGCGATCGGGCGAGAATTCAAATATCCTCGTCAAGATATCATCGAATTACGAGAACATATAGCACAAATCGAAGAAAATGTCAAGTCTTTGTGCGATCGCCTCGATCCCGAAAACCCCGATTCTGTGGTTTCTACTCAACAGCGTCAACTCGACGGAATTCGCCACGACTTAAGCCGTCTGGCGAGTTCTCACGAAACCCTGAAAGCCGAGAACCACGCCGAACATACCCGGATTGCGAGAGACGCCCAAAACGCCATTTCTCAACTGAGTGCAGACGCCCAATTCCTCGATCGCGTCCGCGAACTCATTCGCTTTTTCAAAGAAGCCTAGGGGAGTTAATAGTTAATAGTTGAGAGTGGTAAATTTTCAGGAGTTTTTTATAGCAACCCGGCGGATTCGTAAAGTTGGCGGAGAATCGCCATAATGCGATCGCCGTAAGTGATATCAGAAGACCAACGCCCCGAAAGTTGACCCACTAAAGGCGCAATTCCTCGCGTGAGAAAGCGGAATCGAGGGTCAACAATTTCCTGTACCAGCGGTTCCGTACTGGCGTAAGCTTTCAAATGCTGAACGTGGGCGCGGACGCCGATGCGGGCGCTAGGGAAAGACGCCCCACCCGCACTTCCGGCGGCGTCTCCCAATCCCGCAAAGTTGTTTTGCGCCGCACTAACGCCCTTTCCAAACCGCAGATAGTCTGTTTCCAAACACATCTGCGAAAAAGCAATATCGTAATTAACCCCTTCGATACTGGCCTCTTCACGATATAACGTAGCGATATCGGGAAACTGCGTCGCAGCTTGAGGGTTGTCCTTCTTCAGAAACACCAGAAGTTGAACGTCCGTCGTGTTTCCAATTCCCATGATGCGATCGATCTGTCCCTTACAAATCGGAAGAACCGATCGCAGCGTCACCGCCCGACTCTGATTGTCCCATCCCACCGCAATATTGAACTCGCGCAAATCCACCGCTTTCACATAAACAATATTGCGATAGTAAATCCGACGCACGAACGGCGCCTGCGTCAAATCCACCCCAAAACTATCCGCGATCGCAATAGGAATATAGGAGTTTCCATTAACAGCGATTCCCGGTTCCCCGTACTCGTGACCGTTGACGCGGATGTTAATCTGCGAGTACACGATAGTATCCGGGGGTTTTTCGGGCGATCGATTCACCCAAGACAGCAACCCATCCGCCAACCCCGCCGCAATCTCATCGCGACGGTTTTGAATCAAATAGCGATCTTCAGGATTCGTGAGAAACCCCACTTCCAAGTACAACGAAGGAATTGAAATCGCCCGACAAAACAACAAACTCCCCGTTCCCGTTACCGCATCCGGACGCGCCCCGCGATTCGTCAGTTGCGGAACCCGCTGTAACAGGGCGCGAAGTAGCCTTTCCGCTTCCTGATGGCGTTCGGCGTTATTGGTGATGTAATACACCGTCGTTCCCTTCGCTTCCGAGTTGAGAGCGGCGTTCGTATGTAATTCCACCGCCACATCGTCGGAACGACCGCGACTGTTAATCCAATCGATGGTTTGCTGCTGGCTGAGGTCGTCGGGAACCGAGAGAACGTCTACTTTTCGGGCTTGGAGTTCGCTCATCACGCGATCGCGCAACAAAATCATCTCCTGCGCCTCAGTCGTACCGCCTGCGGTAATTCCGGGATCGATTTGTCCGTTCTCGTATCCCCCGTGACCTGCGGAAATAAAAACTCGTCCCATGATTTCGATCCCTCACCTCATCATCCCATCATCCCCTCATCTCAACTTACATCCGTTCCAACACCTCAATTCCCAACAAGGACAATCCCAATTTCAACGTCCGGGCGCTCAAATCGCATAACACCAGGCGAGAGGTGCGTAACGGTTCCTCCGCTTGCAACACCGGACATTTATCGTAAAACTGGTTGAATTTCTGACTCAACTCGAACAAATACTGACACAGACGGTTCGGTAACAACTCCGAAGCGACCTCGTCGAGAATCTCCGACAAACTCAGCAAGTGTTTCGCCAGGACGAATTCCGGTTCTTCCTGTAACGACATCGACACCTCGCCCAAATTCTCGAAATCGATATCGCCCTTACGACTGATTCCCTGAACCCGCACGAACGCATACAGCAAATAGGGGGCGGTGTTCCCCTGCAACGAGAGCATCTTGTCGTAACTGAAAATGTAGTTACTGGTGCGGTTTTGACTCAAATCGGCGTACTTCACCGAACTGAGTCCCACCACGTTCGCCACGTTTTCGATAAACTCTTGGCCTTCCTGGCGTCCTTCTTCTTGGAGGCGTTTTTCCAAATCCGCACGGGCGCGACGTACCGCTTCGTCCAGCAAATCTTTCAGGCGAATCGTTTCCCCAGAACGGGTTTTCAGCTTTTTCCCGTCTTCCCCTTGTACCAAACCGAAGGGAACGTGCGTCGCTTCGACGCCTTCGGGAATCCAGCCCGCCCGTTTAGCCACTTGAAACACTTGGTCGAAGTGGGTTCCTTGTCCCGCATCCACCACGTAAATTACCCGCTGCGCCCCGTCTTCGCGAATGCGGTAGCGCAAGGCGGCTAAGTCGGTGGTGGCGTAGTTGTAACCGCCGTCAGACTTCTGAACGATGAGCGGTTGGGGGTTTCCTTCTTTATTTTTATAGCCTTCGAGAAAGACGCATTTCGCCCCTTGGTCTTCGACAACTAACCCCTGTTTTTCCAGGTCTTCGACGACTTGGGGTAACATTTCGTTGTAGAAGGATTCGCCCCGTTCCTGAAGCCGCACGTCCAGGCGATCGTAGATTTTCTGGAATTCCCGCCGCGACTGATCGCAGAGTAATTCCCAAGCTTGACGGGTTTCGGTATCTCCCGATTGCAGTTTGACGACGGTGTTGCGGGCGGTTTCTTGGAATTCGGGATCTTCGTCGAAGCGGATTTTCGCTTTTTTGTAAAACGCCACTAAGTCGCCAATGTCGAGGGCGTCGGGTTGGGTGAGGGCGTCGGGATAGGCTTCTCGTAGGTAGGTAATCAGCATCCCGAATTGGGTTCCCCAGTCGCCCACGTGGTTGAGGCGGAGGACGTTATCGCCGTGGAATTCGAGAACGCGAGCGATCGCATCGCCGATAATGGTCGATCGCAGGTGTCCCACGTGCATTTCTTTGGCGATGTTGGGACTGGAGAAGTCTACAACTGTCGTCTGAGGGGTTTCTGTGGGGTCGATTCCCAGGCGATCGCTCCCTTGCATTTTTTGCAGTTGCGCTTCGAGGAATTCCCGTTTCAAGCGTAGGTTAATGAATCCGGGTCCGGCGATTTCCGGCGGTTCGCAGATATCTGACACCTCGAGGCGATCGACAATTTGTTGGGCGATGTCGCGGGGTTTCTGTTTGAGGCGTTTGGCCAGCGACATGGCCAGGTTAGCTTGATAGTCGCCAAATTTGGGGTTGTTTGTCGAGGCTAACAGGGGATCGGTTCCGGCGAGTTCCTCACCGAAGGCGTCTACGAGAGCGCGATCGAACTTTAAACGAAGCTGTTCGGGAATGGAAGACATGGAGCGTTAAAAAATCGAAACCTGAAATCGAGACTTGAAATCGAGACGTTCAAGAGATGGAGGAGAGAAACGGAGATATTACACCTGTTTCGCCGCCAGGGTATCGAGTAAATCCTGTTGGATGACTTCTGGAGAGCGATCGGCGTCGATGCGAAGGAGTTTGTTGCGCGGTTTATAGTAGCCGGTAATGGGAATCGTGCGCTGGTGGAACAAATCGATCCGCCGTCGGATGATTTCTGGGGCGTCGTCGTCGCGGGAGCGATCGAGCGATCGCTGCATCAACACCGGAACCGGGGCGTCTAACCAAATCGCCCAATCTAATTCCTGTCCGAGATCTCCCAACAGAAAATCCAGTTCTTCAGCTTGAAACGCCGTTCTCGGGTAGCCATCGAGAAGCCAGCCATTTTCCGTATCCGCTTGCGTGAGGCGATCGCGAATCAGTTCGATGGTAATCGGATCGGGGACTAAATCGCCTTTTTCCACATAGGGCGCCGCTTGACGACCGAGTTCCGTATCCGCTTCGATCGCCGCGCGAAAAATTTCCCCCGTCGCAATCCAGGGAATCCCCAAGTTTTCGCACAACATCCGACCTTGCGTCCCTTTTCCGGCACCAGGGCCGCCCAAAATGACCAATCTCACAAATTCTCTCCTACACTAGACAACTCGGACGTTTCAGACGAGCGCGTGTCCCCGTCAAGTATACGATCGATCTCGTAACGAAATCGACCGCGACCCGAGACCGGGCGATTTCACCAAAACTCGTTCTTCCCCAAAATCGATCGTCAAAAGCGATCTCCAACGCGATATCCTAGTAAGTTGCTGGGTACTCTCTCGAAGCAGTCAGCACCCCCGGCTGAAACACGGGGGCTTCGTACCCCCTTTCAGGTAGCTGACCAGCCATCGCCTTAACTGGCTACGTTCAGAGCAAGAGTTAAAGTCCTACCCTGGAATGCTTGCTAGTTCCAGGCTCTAGAACCGAATTGTTAAACATCTCTAAGGGGTTTAAGGACGTGCAATTTGGAAAGTACCGACTCTGAACATTGGCGAAGCAAACATTACCAAAAAATTGGGTCTAAAGCCTCGCCCCTTTTAGGGCGACTTTCCAAAAAG
>NZ_JBNGCO010000008.1:56062-73661 GCF_049974805.1 Baaleninema sp. | reverse complement strand
ACAGCTCGATGAAGCCATCGCCGCCTACGAAAGAGCCATCGAACTCGACTCCAATAATGCTTACGCTTACAACAATCTCGGGAATGCCCTGAGCGACCGAGGACAGCTCGATGAAGCCATCGCCGCCTACGAAAGAGCCATCCAACTCGACCCAGAATTTCCCCAAGCCATCACCAACTTGCGAGAAGCGCAACGTCTCCTGGCCCTCCGTGACAACCCCCTGCCCCCGGAACCCCGCGAACGCCTGCCCAATGCCGAGGACGACCCCCTCTTTCCCCTGCAACGTTCCGTCGTTCTCATCCTTGCCCAAACTTCCACAGGTCGCCAACAGGGGACAGGTTGGGTCGTGCAACGCCAGGGCAACACCACCCTCATCGTCACCAATCGCCATGTGGTCTCCGACAAGGAGGGAAGCCAACGCCCCAGCGAGTCCATTGAAGTGGAACTCTACAGTTACAACGAACCGGAACACCGCCTGCGGTTCCCTGCCCGTATCCGATATATCACCGCCCCCCACGACCTGCTCGATTTAGCGGTGTTGGAAGTTAACGACCTGCCCGAAGACATCGAACCCCTGCCCCTCGGCGCCACCCCTCCCATCGATGCCGATATTCGCATCATCGGCCATCCCATCACGGGCAATCCCTGGAGTTTCCTGCGGGGTTATATTTCTTCCCTCGCCACCGCCGATGACCAACAAAACCTGCAAATTGGCGGAGCCGACCTCGCTGTTGGCAATTCCGGCGGACCGGTTTTATACGAGGAGGAAGTGGTGGGGTTGATAGTCACTATCAACGGACAAGCCGCCGCCAGCCCGGAAACCGCTGGCGATGCTATTGGCGGGTACGGGTTCGCCTATCCCATCGAAACGGTTTTGCAGCAGTTACAAGCATGGGGGGTTTTACGGTGAACCGCGAACCGTTCGGTTAGGAAACCCGGTTTTTTGGGGTAGGGGCGCAACCGTTGGCTCCTTTGAAAACGGAATTTCCTTCAAACCGGGTTTCTGCGTCAGTCCTCTACTTTTGCTAAATTCCTTGAACTTGTGATGAAATTCAAACTTCTGTTTCCCAGTGTGTGGCTTCTCGCAGCCGGGTTTTTCGCCAGTTCCGCCGCTGCGAATCCCTGTCCGAGCAATCTATCTGACCCCCTGGCGTACCAACGTCACCACAATCCCGACCGCTGTGAGGGCATTCGCCGCCAAAATATCAGTTCTTCTTTCAGTTGGGTTTCCTTCGCCACGTCTAACCTGCGTCGGTACGGTTCCACCCTCCGCCTGAAACTGCCGGAAGTCGGCGAGAATCCTACGCTCACGGTTCGCGCTTACAGTCGCCGCTATCAACTCGACCCTTTGGAGTTTCAACCGCGCGGTGATTGGTATGAGTTTAGTTTGCAAACGGACATTCTGCAACAAGCTCATGTTGCTCCTGAGAGTCTGCGAGCCATTGCTAGTTTACCGGGCAGTCAACCCATCTACGTTCCGGTGGTTATCGATTCGCCTTCTCCCCGCTATAATTTTGTGTTTTACTCCCCCAGTCGGGCGATTGTTCGGTCTTTTGAACAAAAATAGCGACGCATTCTCCCACCTCGCGCCCTCGCAGGTGGGGGTCAAGGAGCCGCCGAACTGACTCTAAAAGCCTTGGGGTATCATACCGTTATGGCAACAAAGAAACCCACATCAATCATCCGTACAGACAAATGGAATCTTAACCCGACAGCCAAGCAGCGAGTTCTGCTGAGCCAAACGGTTAAGGTCTACCGTCGTGTCTGTCGGCATTTGATGGGAATTCTCTTAACCCATTGGTCATCTCTAGGGGGGTTATCCAGTCAAAAACGGGTTCTAGCCGTCGAGAAACTCATTCACCGAACCGCCAAGAACCCCAACCCCAAATACCGGTTATTTGACCAGACCTTTTACAAATTCCCCAGCTACTACCGAAGAGCCGCCATCGTTTTCGCGGCTGGCCAAGTCAGTAGCTACATGAGCCGGTATCGGGAATGGCAATCGGGAACTCGTCAACGTCGTGATGCCAAACCTCCAGGCCTCAATCCCAACAGTGGCTGTTATCCCACCCTGTATAAAGGTCAATGCTATAAACTGCATGGCTATGACCGCATCGAAATCAAGGTCTTTAACGGAACCGATTGGGTTTGGACAACCGTTGGGATAACGGGCTTACGAGAACGACATACCGTAGACAGCAACACGCTGCTGTCACCCTCCCTCATTTTCAATGAGCAGAAAAGGGTTTGTCACCTATCGGTTCCCTTTGAGTGCCATCCCCCCCAACGGGAGGGAGATGGCAATGTGGTGAGTGTTGACCTGGGTATCAACACCACCGCGACCGTGGCAGTCGTGAATTTCGACGGCACTGTAATCCACCGGGAGTTTATTCATCCGGGGAGAGACATAGATTGTCGAGATAAGCGGCTGAAATCGGTATCCAAACGAGCCAGCCAAACGATGGGTAACGGTGGACGCCTCCAAAAAGGCTTCTGCTCCCATACCTACCGAAAATGTCGTAACATCAACCGTCAAATCGGGCAGATTGTCTCGAAGCGTATCGTGCAGATTGCCCGACACTTTAACGCTGATGCCATTGTCTTTGAGAACCTCAAAGGATGGAAAGCTAGAGGTGGACGAAAACGGTCTAACCTACGTCAACGCTTTCATGGATGGCTTAAGGGGATGATTCGAGAGTTGACGGAGATGAAGTGGCAAGAGATGGGCGGTCAGGTGATTGATGTCGTTGCTGCCTATACCTCAAAGCTGGCTTATGACGGCAGTGGAGTGGTGCGGCGCGACTCCAAAAACTATGCCCTGGCTAAATTTACTTCGGGCAAGCGATACAATGCCGACCTCAATGGGGCGCTCAATATTGCTGCCCGAGGGATTCTTCAGCTCACTCGCCGAAAGGACAGTGAGGAGTGTTCCAGCCAAAGACCTGGACATTCGCCTAGAAGCTGGGCTTGTTTGTGTGACCTGTGGACTAGCACAGTCCCAGGTTAGCACCGACACCCCCACCTCGCCCAAGGCAGGTGGGGTGAGCTTCATGTTCGCCGCAACAACCAAGTGATTTACCGTGACAGTCGCCCCAATCCGAGAGATGGCGAAATTAGTTTTACTTGGGACGGACGAAATCAACCGACGGGACTTTATCAGTTAGGGGTGGAGGCGGAAATTCACCAACGGGGAATGCGTCCGGAAACGGTCACGCGAAACTTCCTGTTTCGTCACAATCCCGATTGGTTATCTCAATGAGGTGTTGGGATATCGTAATATCTTAAGGAATTTGCAAGGAAATCCCATTTCGGTCAATTGCTGTGTCAAATCTCCGGTATCTTTGGGATTTCGGGGATTTAAGGATACCTTCGTTAAGCAATTTTGTGAGAGATACTTGACTGCTTCGCTATGCTAATCTGTCATGAGATTTAAATTCTTTCGTCAAGTCCGGTTCCGGTTAAGGTTCGATGGGTCTAATCTGGTTCGGTTTGCCCGACACAATCATTTCAATTCTAGGATATTCCAAAAAATTAAGCGAATTCTATCTCAATTGTTTGGCAATTTTTCACCGCTGCTAACGGTTTTAATTGCCGGAATTGGAAAATTTTTAGCGAGAATTAGTCGTGCTGTTGGTCGTTACTATTATCGCCTTCGTTCTGCCAAACAACGCTATTCAAATTCTCCTATTTCTCCGGAAGACCTCTATCCTTTTGAGGCCAAACCCAAAGTTGTTCGCTCTTTTCTCAAAAATCACGTCCCTCATATTCTGGCGTCGCTTTTTGTGATTGCTGCATTTTTATTTATTATCTTATTTTTCTATCCCGTTCCTACGCCGTTTGAAGGTAATATTATTAGCGAGCAGGTTAGCTTTGTCTATCGAGGGAAACCCGATAAGCTGTTTTTGAACTCGATGCGAGAACTCCAACGGCTTGAGTTTGAGGGGATTCAAGAGGTGGAAATTTTCGGTGAGTTTCGCTCGGCGGAAAAAATCGAAGGGTTAGAAACGCTCAATCAGTTAACAATTTCCCTACAATATCCCGACAGTAAGTTTATTTTGGAAGGCGTTGGGTTAGACGCGGCGAGTCAACTGGAACTGGATTCGCTTCGTTTGCAACCGAAAACGGCGGTTCGACAGTTAACTTATTATCCCGAACGCCAGGAACTCTCGTTTGAGATGGAGATTCTTGAAGATGACAAACAACAAGGTGAAGAACAACAGATTCCGGTGAAACTTTTTGTTGGGGAAAATCCCCTGAAAGTCATCGTCGAGGGTGCTTATATTTCTCAATTGGATTCTGACAACACTGAAGACAATCTTGAAAATCAGTATCGGGTTCGCGAATTGGAGTGGACTCCTTGGATTTCGGAGTTACTTTTGTCGTTCGATCGAACGACTCAGGTTAATATTGGATTACCGGAAATTGAGGGGAATCGAGATCGGGAATGGTTTTGGGGAAATTTGGCGGTGACGGATGTGGACTTTAGCCGCAGGCTCATGAGGGATGATTTAGACGATACTCTCGAAATTTCGACGATTTTGGAAGGACAAATTCATTTTTTGAACCAGTTGTTAACGTTGGAGTCGGAGCAGTTTCTGATTCTTCCCGAACCGTCTTCTATTGAAAGATTATCTCGGTTGGAGCTTCACCCGCAGTCTCCGCCGGGGTTGCAGGTTCGCTTGAATGGTAAGACGGATCGAATTGCGGTGGGAATTGACCCCAATTTTCCGGTGAGTCGCCTGAAGTCGAATGTTTGGGAACAGCGGCTTCCTCGGGAGTTGGTGGGGGTTTTGTTGACGATTTGTTCGGTGGCGATCGGTTATTTGATTCCGTGGATTTTTACGTAGGGGTTGCGGTTTTGTTAAAGTTTTGAGGAAATCTGGCTTTGGCTGAGGTGAGTTGTTCTCCGTTTGAAGCACTCTCCTTTACCAAGGACTGCCGATGGCCGTAAAGGCAGCCCAAAAATAGGGATGGTCGAGAGTGCGATCGCGAAAAGGTCCCAAATCCGGCGGTAGCGGAATCGTCCCCCCTGAATATAGCAACTGTCCGTTTTCGATACGAACCTCACCTCGCCACATAGCCACTTGAGCCCGTCGCAGGGCTTCCGCCTTGATGGGTGCTGTTTTTAATTGATAGTAAAACTCGGTCATCAATGCCAGAGTCCCGATATCGCTGACGTACCACAAACTGGCTAAGGCGGTTTTGACGCCGGATTTCACGGCGAACCCTGCAAATCCTAATTCTGCCTCCTCGCTACCGATGGCGGTGCGACAGGCACTCAATACTACCAACTCCACGGGTGGCTCGTTCCAATGGAGACGACGCAGGCGATCGAGTCCTAACCGGGTATTCCACAATTGAATGTAAGAGTTCGCGAGGCTTCCCCCTGTAAACTCACCGTGGGTGGCTAAATGAACGATAGGAACCGGACGGCGATCGCGCTGAGCTTGTAAATTTTCTAATGTAAACCGATCGTTGAGAAAGGTTCGTCCTGGAAACATCTCCGTCACGATTTCCACTTCCAACGGAACCGCCGGGAGGGGTTGTTGCGTCTCGAACCGCGAGGCTCCCATCGCCAGCACTTCCTCATCTCGAATATCGCGATAGCGGGTATCGACGAGGTTCACGCTGGGAATCAACCCCAAGGCGAACCGTTCTACTAAGAAGCGATCGCCGTCGAACAACGCTGCAATGGGAATCCCTCGCAAACCGCGATCGAGCGCAAATACGATCGTATCGGTTTCCAACCGTTCCAAATCTGGTAAAATTGGCGCCACCATCCAATCGTAGAGTTGTTGAGCGGGGGTTCGGTATGTTTGGCGGCGACGCAAACGGGGATCGATCGTGTTTTCGAGGAGTTGCCGTTTTGCAGTTTCTAGAGCCTCAGCAGAAGGAAGATCGACGGAACGATAAATGGCGTCGCCGTCTGGGGGAATCGCCACTAAATCCAGGCGAGCGTCCCGTTGCAGAACGTACAAAACCGTCGGCGTATTGCCCGTTTCCGCCGCCAGAGTTTCCAGGCGATTTTGAATTTCGGGAAGCGACGGTAAGTCCGGCGCCGTCTCGAGATTGAGGTAGTCTGCGAATTCTCCAGAAAAGAGAATTTCAATGGACGCCACGGCGGTATCGAAATCGCCAATCGACAACCGCTCGAAAATCTCGAATCGATCGAATCCCACAATACTGGAACGTCTCGGTTGTCGTAAGAGCGATCGCACCTCCGCCACAGGAGATGTGACATCCACTTCTTGAGGAAACTGTCCCTGTAAATCGGTCACGATACGACGAGACGTCGCGGTGGGAACCTCCTCGGAAAACGGTTCTGAAGTCGGTTCTGGAGTGGGTATGGGAGTCGGTACCGGAGTCGGTTCTGGAGTGGGTATGGGAGTCGGTTCTGGAGTGGGTATGGGAGTCGGTTCTGGAGTGGGTATGGGAGTCGGTTCTGGAGTCGGTTCTGGAGTCGGTACCGGAGTCGGTACCGGAGTCGGTTCTGGCGTGGGAGTGGGAATTGGTGTCGGCGTGGGATTGGGATTAATTTGAATCGTCTCGCGAATTTCCGAACCGGGAATCACCGTCACTGGAAAAATCGTGCGATCGGGCGATTCGATTCCCGTGGTAATTGCCCCTTGCGTGCCGTTTTCCGAAGCATTCCCCACAATAAAGGGGATATCGAGGGCTTCTCCCCCGTGGAAAATTAAAACCGACCCGGATTCCGTCCCTCCAGCCGCCGAAATACTGGCAAAAACATTATTGCGATCGACAAATCCCTCTGTAACCCGTAAAAATTGCCCCGCATTAATTTCCACAGACCCCCCACTCGTCCCGCCTTGCGCGTCGATGGCGGTCAGTTCCACATCAGCGACTCCCGATAAAAAGACGTTTCCCCCAGGTCCTTGAAGACTGGATGCGAGAATCCGTTCGGCGGTGAAAATCCCTTGACTCGTCACCGACAGCTCGCCGCCAGCGAGTTCCCCTCTGGCGTCGAGGTCTCCTATTTCCAACCCAAACCCGAGGTCGAAGCGAATTTCGCCCCCCGTACCGCCTTCAGAACTCACATCGACAAAAATGCCCTCCAACCCTCCCGGCGAGGCTGTAACGGTCACAGAGCCACCGCTGAGGGAACCGCTGGCGTCGATACCATCGACCGTAATTCCCTCTGCGCCGTCGAAGACAATATCGCCCCCCGTTCCTTGAGAAGAAGCCGCCGTCACCGTTTCGGCGACCAACTCCCCACTCTCCAGCGTCACCGAAACCCCACCGCCAGAGAGTCCACCGCTGGCGTCGATCGACTCGATCGCCGCGTCCGAATTCGACCAAACCGCCACGTCGCCGCCAGTTCCCGCACGGGAACTCGTATCGATTTCCGCTGCGGTGACATTCCCCGAACTCTCGATCGCCACCGTACCGCCCGCCTCGAGTCCCGTTGCCAAAACCACTGCGGTCAACTGCAAATCCTCCGCCGCAGACAGCGTAACGTTTCCCCCCGTACCGTCCCGGGCGGAGGTATCGATCGCCCCGCCGATTAAGCTTCCCGAGCGACTTTCCAGCGTCACCTCACCGCCAAGTTGCCCCCCACTGGCGAGAATTTCGCCGATCGCCACCTCGCCGTCCGCCACCAGCGAAATATCGCCCCCCATACCGTTAGTTTGGCTAGAATCGAGGCGTCCGAGAATCTCGATCGAGCCATTGCCACTCGTCAGAGCGATCGATCCCCCGTCCGTCACCACCTCATCGAGAATAATATTTCCCGACGCCTCCACCCTCGCCGGGCCGCCGGGAACGACCACGCGATCGAGACTGACCCCCGAAAACGCCGAAATACCGGGGGTCGTCACCTGCGTATCCCCAACCGACGCATCCGGTGGAATCGTCGGGGCGTCCGTCAGCCTCGCCAAATCCGCCCGTAAAATCAACGCCGGACTTCCCGTGAGAATTTCCAAATCCGGGTCGGACACCGTCAGCATCGTATCCGGTCCAGTAATCGTCACCGTTCCGCCCGAAATTCCCCCTTGCGCCTCAATTTTCAGCGACACCCCCGTATAGTCCCCAAAAAACACATCGCCCGCCGCCCGAATAATCGGATCGTAAAGACTGACGAACCGTCCCGGTTGCATCGCCGTATCCACCATCGAAAACCGTCCGCCGCTGAAAAAGTGGGCGTCGCCGGAGATGGTGCCATCGCTCACCAGCGTGAGGTTTCCGCCGCTGACGAAGGGAACGAGGGGATGGTTGAGAGCGAGGAGATCGATACCGCGAGTTCCTTGAATCCACAAATCGCCCCCCGCGTGCAGAGAAACGGGATGGGCGAAGCTATCGCGAACAATAACAGTATTTCCCGCCCGGAGGCCCATTGACCCCGAACTTTCAAGAGTCGTTTCCGTCAATACAATATTATTGGCGGCGCGAATTAACACATCGCCGGTTTGCAGGGCAGCAGCGTCAGAGTTGGGCTGTGCGATCGCCACATCTCCCAGTTCGACAGGTAAATTCGCCCCCGACAACAGAACGCGATCGTCAGAAGTCACGGAAATTTGGCTGGCGTGACCGAGATTTCCCCCCGTCAACAGTTCCGGTAACGAGAGAATTTCGCCCGGGGACAACGGCGACGACCGAGGGAGTTCCAAACTCAGCAAATTCCCCGGAACGCTCAACCGAACCCGGTTCGTTCCCGCCACCGCCGTCACAACAATTGCGCCGTCGGGGGCGGCGAGTTCTCCAGAGTTGACGACGGTTCCCCCCAGCAATCCCAGTTGAAACCCCGGCGAAACCGCGAGGTTGGCTGTATTAATAATAGAAGCGGGTCGAGCCGTATCGAAGCGAAAGGCGTTCGGCGTTCCCACGAGGGCGGCGTAATCGTTGTCAGAGAAGACCTCGAACCAACCGGACTCGAAGCCAAGGGCGTCGGCGGTACTGGCGACGAAAGAGGCGGGGACGTTGAGTTGAGCGTTCGGACCGAAGACAATTCCCGCCGGATTGAGCAGGAACAAATTGGAGTTACCCCCCGTCACTTGCAGCAACCCATCGACAAACGAGGGACTGCCGCCGGAGACGCGCCCCAAGACGTTACGAATTTGGGGAGTCGATCGAAAATCGGCAGTTTGGCCGGTGTCGAGTCCGAAGGCGTCAAAACTGTGGAAGAGGTTTTGACCGTCAGCCGAACGCTGTCCCCCGTCGATGAGGATGCGATCGCCCTCGAGGGTGACGCGGGTTTGCGTGCCGTCATCGGCCGGAACGATTTGCGATCGAGCCTTGTCCGTTCCCACAAATCCGACGCCGATTCCTCCGAGAACCGCCAAGCTCAGCAGACCAGCGGTTATAATCTTGCCCAAGTGGGAGGAGTCGTCGGGTTCGGCTGGGCAAAAATCCCAAGCGTGCATTTCCAATACATCGCCTCCAACAAGCAACGGCTGAAGTCCGAGATTCGGCGAGACTTACCAAATTTTAGCCTTCCTTTCGGGGCGTTCTCGATTTTTAAAGGCAAGTTAAATCAAAACACCTCGAGGCTTTGAGTGGCGTTGAGGAGTTCGCGAACCGCCTCCGGAGACCATTCTCCCTCGCAACCCCGGCCGGTATTGAGAATCAAGCGCACCCGGTAGGCGTGGGGAAAGCCTTCGGCTTCCATCCACAACCGCTGGCTTTCCACTTCGCAAGCGAGCCGTTCCTCGTCCGAGAGTTCGGCCGCCGCCGCTTGCATAGTTTCTTTGAGTTGTACGAGCAACCGTCGAAAATCTTCAAATTCCGCGTGCGTTAACTCGAACGCCCAATCGTCACTACCGACGAGGGCAACAAAAACAGAAGTTTCGTCGTCAGAGGGGGAAGCTGCCGGGGGACGGTAGCCCAAACGCCAGCCCCGTCCGCGTTTGAGAATGGAGTTCGTCACAGTACCAGGAGTTCTCAGGGTCGCCACAACGGACTTTTACCCTATCACGGCGCGCGATCGCTTCAACGTTGCCGGAAAAGCTTCCGGAAACCTTAAGTAAAATCACGTAAGCATCATGACGGTCGTGCCAAGTTAAACTTTCGGTAAAGAATTCGTATAAATACGCAAGCTGCCATAAAGTTTTTGCAAAGAGTCTGCGCAGATCCTTGACGGTTTCGTGTCGGCTTGAGAGGCTTGAGTTAACGGCTCGCGCAGCGAACGAAAAACACGAACACAAGCCTCGTCTCGAGGCTTCTTTCCCAATTTTGTTCTGTATGAGAGCGTGTAGTTCGAACCCGCTCGAGACTTTCGATCGACTCGTGCGAAACAGCTCGCTTCGCACGAGTAGGGGTAACGCCGCTCGGGTGAATTGGGTATCGAGAGGCACTGAATAGAAACAGTCGCACTCGCTCAGTATTTTCAACCAGTTAGGTGCGAACAATGGCTAAGGTACTTTCCCTGCCCGTTCCTCAACACTGTATTCCCAAAAAACACATCGTGGGATCGCCGATCTCGGCACTCAGTTGCGAACGGCAGATGCAAATTATACTTTCCTGGGCAAGCCATCGGGAAAGCCGCACGGTTTGTGTGGCGAACGTCCATATGTTAATGGAAGCGCACTCGAACCCGTCCTTTGCCACGGTTTTAGAACGCGCCGACCTCGTAACCCCTGACGGAATGCCCTTAGTCTGGATGCTCCGCTTGTTAGGCGCTTCCGGTCAAGACCGCGTGGCGGGTATGGACGTTCTCTATAGTCTGTGCCAGCAGGCTCCGAAATACGGCGTCAGCGTGTATTTCTTAGGGTCTCACCAAGCAATTCTCGATCGCATGAAACGGCGACTCGATCGAGAGTATCCCGAATTAGAGATTGCGGGAATGGAACCGTTACCGTTCCGTCCCCTGACCCCCGAGGAAGACGAAGAACTGGTCGATCGAATCGAAAAAAGCGGTGCGGGTATCGTATTCTTGTCCCTGGGCTGCCCCAAACAGGAAACCTGGATCGAAGCCCACCGCGATCGCATCAACGCCGTCTCCATTGGCGTCGGCGGTGTCTTTCCCGTCTATGCCGGACTGCACCGACACGCGCCCCTCTGGGTACGAGAATCGGGCTTCGAGTGGTTGTATCGTCTGATTCAAGAACCCCGCCGCCTGTGGCGTCGCTACGCCGTCACGATTCCGCCGTTCCTGTTTTTGGCAGGAAAACAACTGGCTTTACACTACGGCCGCCAAGTCTGGAATCGAGTGCGATCGCACTTCCAAGCCCGAGACCAGTTCCGCGAAGACGAGTTACGCGCTCGTCGCATCGGGCGCCTGTTACTGGAAGCGGGGTTGATTTCCCCCGAACAAGTGAAAGCCGTCCTCGAGGCTCAATCTCGCGAACATCCCGAGCTGCGCTTCGGCGAAATTCTCTCCCAGCGAGGTTGGCTCAAACAAGAAACGGTGGATTTCTTCGCCGAAGAACTGCCGACGCTGTCGGAAATGCCCACTCAATCTCCCATCGGCTACTATCTCAAATCGGCGGCATTGCTCGACGACCGCCAAATCGACGAAATTTTAGCTGCCCAACAGCACGTCGGCTTACGGTTCGGTGAAGTGGCCGTCTTAATGGGATGGGTCAAACAGGAAACCATCGATTTGCTGTTACGTTTCACCCATAACGAAACCTCTTTTTCTCCCGTGATGTATCTCAAATCCAGTTAAAAGTTTGCCCCTAAAATCGTTCAGGAGTCTTCGCCTGGGATGTTGCAACATCCCAGGCTTTTTTGGCTTTAACGAGCGTCAATCCAATAAATCTCGACGGGGATTAAAGCTTTCTAACTGCCGTAACTTTTCATAGAGTTCCCGTTCGGCCGCATCGATTTCCTTCGGCACGACAATTTGAATTTCCACCAACTGATCGCCCCGTTTTCCGCCGCGCGTCGGATAGCCCTTACCGGACAATCGCAACCGCTGGCCGGACTTGACCCCTTGCGGCAACGTCATCCGTACCAAACCGTCGAGGGTCGGCACTTCCACCGAAGTCCCCAACACCGCTTCCGAGGGCGTCACGGGTAACTGACAGACGATATCGTTGCCTTCGGTGCGGAAAAAGCCGTGAGGGGCTACCGTAATTTTCAAATACAAATCGCCGCCGTTTTCCCCTTGACCTTTCAAGCGAATGCGCTGGCCGCTCACCATTCCCGGCGGCATATTCACCTCGAGCGATCGACCGTCTTCAAGGCGAATGCGTTCTCTGCCTCCCGTATACGCCTTTTCCAGCGGCAGCGTCAAACGAGCTTCAATATCGCGGGGGGTCGGACGAGATACCGTATAGGCGGTTTTCGTCGTCCGCCGACGAAAAGCGTCTCGAGAATCCACCCGTACCCGCGTCCCCGGCGGAGGCGGGGCGTCCGTGCGAGCCGTGGCGCGATTGGCGCGGCGGTTGAGCAGGTCGTCGAGAAAACTGTTGAAATCCGCGTACTGCTCGAAATGGGGTTCCGCCGTCGCCGTCCCGTTGCGGGAGGCGCGAGCGGGTTTGCGTCTCGTCTTCTTCTGAGAAATAAATCGACTGAACTGGTCGTATTGCTGCCGTTTCTCGGGGTCGGAAAGGATATTGTAGGCTTCGCCGATATCCTTAAACCGTTCTTCAGCGGACTTATCGCCAGGATTGAGGTCGGGGTGGTACTTCCGGGCGAGGCGTCGGTACGATCGCTTGATATCTGCGGTTGAAGCGTCTCGGGGAACTCCCAGTATTTTGTAGTAGTCTCGGAAGTTTTGCATATCGCCTGATTACGGAAAACGAGATGATGGGGTGAGGAGATGATGGGGTGAGGAGATGATGGAGTGAGGAGATGATGGGGCGAAGTAGGGTGTGTGACGCAGGCCGGAAATGATGTCGAAGTCAGGTTAATGGACTGTTACCGAGTCACGCACCGCCGCCAGGTAAGGAAGAGGGAAAAGTGAAGACAATTTACCGTTTCTCCCTATCCCTTCACCCCATCATCCCGATCGCACCATCATCTCCCCATCGTGGCTAGAACCAATCTTCATCGTCGCCCCAATCTTCATCGTAGGCGTTGGTTCGCGCGATGCGGGAAGTACGATTGCGGGGGGGACGGGGCGGACGCCGTTGTTCCAAGCCGTAGTTGGGATCTTCCTCGCCGACGAAGGTGCGCCGAATGTTCTCGAAAATGCCGTCTCCTTCGCCGTCGAGAGAGTATTCAGAAATTTCTCGATTGAGTTCGTAGAGGGCATCTTGGAGACTGGCCGAGGCCATGTCGAGACCGCGATCGTCGTTGCGGGCCAGGCTGTCTCGCAGTTCGCGCACCAGGGCTTCGATGCGCCGTCTCTGACCCTGGGCGAAGGAGAGTCCGAAATCGAGGGCGATCGATCGCAGTTCCCGTTCGGCCCGGGCGGCCAGGGTTTCGGCGCGGTTGCGGCGATCGACCTTTTCCCGACGCAATCGATCGGTTTCGGCAAATTTCTCCGCTTGACGGATGGCGTTTTGGATTTCCCCTTCGTTGAGGGTAGAAGCCCCTTGAATGGTGATACTTTGCTCCCGTCCGGTGGCGCGATCGAGGGCGCTCACTTGTAAAATACCATTCGCGTCGATATCGAAAGACACTTGAATTTGAGGAACCCCTCGCGGCGCCGGGGGAATCCCCGTCAGCTTGAACCGTCCCAGAGATTTGTTATCGCCAGCCATTTCCCGTTCTCCCTGGACGACGTGAATCTCGACTTGACTTTGATTGTTTTCCGACGTCGAAAAAATATCCGATCGCCGCACAGGAATCGTCGTATTGCGGGGAATCAACTTCTTCATCACGCCGCCGATGGTTTCTAACCCCACCGAAAGGGGCGTTACGTCCAAAAGCAGCACGTCGGGAATGTCCCCTTCCAAGATAGCCGCTTGCACGGCCGCCCCCACCGCCACCACTTCGTCGGGGTTGACGTTTTGGTTGGGTTCCTTGCGAATCATGTTACGGACGAGATCCTGTACCATCGGCATTCGCGTCGAACCGCCCACTAACACCACTTCGTCGATTTGACGGGGGTGCAGTCCCGCATCGAGAACCGCCTGTTTCACCGGAAGGCGCAAGCGACGCATTAAATCCCCGCAGCGACTCTCGAACTCCCCTCGCGTCAAGCGGGTTTCGATATGTTTGGGACCGTCTTCCGTGGCGGTAATGAAGGGAAGGTTGATATCTGTGACGCCGACGCCGCTGAGTTCGATTTTGGCCTTTTCCGCCGCTTCCGTCAGCCGTTGTAGGGCTTGGCGATCGCGCCGCAGGTCGATGTTTTCGGTTTCTAAAAACTGTTCGGCCAGCCAATCGACGATTTTTTTATCGAAGTCGTTACCGCCGAGTTGCGTGTCGCCGCTGGTGGCTTTGACTTCAAACACGCCGTCGCCGACTTCCAACACCGAAACGTCGAAGGTGCCGCCGCCGAGGTCGAAGACTAAAATGGTTTCGCTTTCGGCGCGATCGAGACCGTAAGCTAAAGAAGCCGCCGTCGGTTCGTTGAGAATGCGTTTGACTTCCAATCCCGCAATCCGTCCGGCGTCCCGAGTCGCTTGGCGTTGGGAGTCGTTGAAATAGGCCGGAACGGTAATGACCGCCCCCGTTACCTCTTCTCCGAGGTAGCGACTGGCTTCGTCGGCCAGTTTTCGCAGAATCATCGCCGACAGTTCTTCCGGGGCGAAATCCCGTTTCAGCCGAGGACAGGCCACTTTCACGTTGCCGAACTCGTCCCGGCGGATGGTATAGGGGACGCGCTTGGAAATGGGGTCGAGTTCGGTGTACTTGCGCCCGACATAGCGTTTGATGCCGTAAAAGGTATTTTGCGGGTTGAGGACGGTTTGTCGTCGCGCCAGTTGTCCCACCAAACGCTCGCCGTCCTTGCTGAATCCCACCACGGAAGGGGTAGTCCGCATTCCTTCTGAGTTCGCGATAACCACGGGTTTTCCGCCTTCCATCACGGCGACTACTGAATTGGTTGTCCCCAGGTCAATGCCGACGACTCTTCCCATGATGCTTTTGTTGTCTCCTCGTCGTGTTTCGGTCTACAACCGGAATTGACGCTCCTCCGGCTACGGTTTCATTGTAAGAACTTGTGTGGCGCTGCGGTCGGCGACCGACAGACGGCTCGTCACAACTCTTTCACATTGTTTTTAAGTTGGTCTTTAAGTATTGTATCTTGCGCTCGTGGTCGCGTCGGAGGTGAAATTGCCGTCCCTAGCTGAGGAAATTTCCGGGGGCGTCCTCGCTCGATCGAATAATCGGCTATCATCATTTCGAGTGTTGGGAGGCGAGACGATCGATGATGGGGACTTCAAACAACCACTTCCAGACGGATAATCCGCAACTTCAGGAGATTTCGCAACGAGTTCGAGCGATCGCCCGAGAGTGCGACGGCGACGCCAAAGCTTTGCTGGATTTGTTACGCTTGCTCGAATGTTTGCATCGCGAAATTTGTGAGGAACAGTTTCAACCGGCTTTGCCTCAAACCCGACAGTCCCTTTACGCTTGTCTGCGAGAAATTGAGTTGAAAGGCGGGTGGCCTTATATTCCCCGGATGCGGATGAGAACGCTTTTAGCTCATATCGAAGCCTTGTCTGAGGAAGATAAGGATAACTAGGGCAAAACCACCACCTAAACCTTGTTTGGCCGTTATAACTTTCAAAAATCCTCAAATTTAAGGGTTGACAAAATACATATTTTATGTATTCAACACCCGGATGGCGTTGGAGTCGTTTTTGGAAGGAAATTAGATCTGAAACTGCTCGAGTCCCAACTCGATCGATCTCACTCCCGTCAAAGTCGCCAAGCGTTTGCCGTTCCACTCGAGTCCGGTATCGTTACCTTCATCGACCAGTCGGAGTTCCTCGAAAGATAAGCCCTTCCCTAAAACGAGTAAATCTTCACCGACGGTGAAATCAACCACGGTAACGCCGTTGCTGTCGGAGAAGAAGAGGAATCGATCGCGGCCGTCGCCCCCTGCGAGTCGATCGCGGCCGCGATCGCCACTCAAAACATCGTCGCCGTTCCATCCCATCAAGGTATCGTCCCCCTCACCGCCAAAGAGGGTATCGTCGCCATCGCCGCCGCCGACGAAGTCGTTGCCTTGGTTCCCTAAAACTAAATCGTTTCCGGCACCGCCGCACATCATATCGTCACCGTCTTCCGTGCGACTCAAACTGAAGTTCGCCCCGATGAGGGTATCGTCCCCCTCTTCGCCACAAAGAGAGTCGTTGCCGATGTCGCCATATAACAGGTCGTTCCCGGTATTTCCCCAGAGGATATCGTCATTTCGACCGCCGTAGGCGAGATCGTCTCCATCCCCTCCGACGAGGGAGTCGTCAGCTTCGTTACCGGACAGGATATCGTTACCGTCGCCGCCGAAAACGAGATCGCGTCCGCTGGTATCCGGTAAATCGACGAGTCCGCTGCCTCCGGTGAGGGTGTCGTCTCCCGTTCCCCCTACCAGTACGTCGTTGCCGAGATCGCCTCGGAGGTTATCGTTATCGTCGCCGCCGTCGAGGAGGTCGTTATCTCGTCCGCCGAAGAGGGTATCGTTTCCGGTGTCGCCGCTGAGGGTGTCTTCGGCTTCATTACCGGAGAGGATATCGTTCCCCTCGCCGCCGTCAAGTCGATCGCGTCCCTCGGTATCGTCAACGTTTAAGTCGATCGATCGCCCGCTGATGCGATCGTCTCCCGCTTCGCCCATGATGGTATCGCTACCGCGATCGCCCCAAAGGACATCGTTGCCCTGACCGCCGTAGGCGCGATCGTCGTCCTGTCCGGCATACACAGTATCGCTGCCGCCACTTCCGGCGATGACATCTTCCCCTTGGTTGCCGAAACTCTCATCGCCCTCGTCGGGATTGGCAGTCTGTCGATCGACACTTCCCACTAAGATATCGTCGCCGCGATCGCCGATTTGAACGTCTCTTCCAGCACCTCCGGAAATCCAGTCGCCATCCCGTCCGCCGTAAAGAACATCTTCGCCGTTGCCCCCCATCAGGGTATCGGCGTTGGCGTTACCGAACAGAACGTCTGCCCCCTCGCCGCCTTCAATCCAATCGCGACCGGGATCGCTAAAGGTATCGGGATCGCGTTCGTCTCCGGCAAGAGTGTCGTCGCCGAAATCGCCGTGTAACTGGTCGTGGCCGCGATCGCCCCAGATCAGATCGTCGTCTTTGCCGCCCCACACGCGATCGTCGTCTCGGCCGGCGTGAATCGTATCGTTGCCTTCGCTGCCGTTGATAACGTCGTTTCCTTCGTTTCCGGCCAGCCAATCGCGATCGAGATCGCTACCAACCGCCTCGCTACGACTGATGCCACCCACGATAAAGTCGTCGCCGCCTTCGCCTCGGATAATATCGTCACCGTCCATCCCTCGCAGTTCTTCCGGGGCGTCTTCTCCCACAAAACTGTCGTTGTCTGAGGTGCCGAGGCGTCGAGTCGCCACTTGCGGCATCGTCTCGTTAGGGGGTGCCACAGGAACGGACGCCACAAACGCCGTCATCACCTCGAGACTGGGTGCCACAGGTGCCGGCGGACAGCAAGACGGGACTTCTTCGACTTCCGATCCGGGAATGCCGATATCGGGGTCGCGATCGGGATCGGGTTGCGGGTCAGGATCGGGTTGCGGGTCAGGATCGGGTTGCGGGTCAGGATCGGGTTGCGGGTCAGGATCGGG
>NZ_JBNGCO010000008.1:0-55962 GCF_049974805.1 Baaleninema sp. | reverse complement strand
TCGGGGTCAGGATCGGGGTCAGGATCGGGGTCAGGATCGGGGTCAGGATCGGGGTCAGGATCGGGGTTCGGTGGTGGCGATTGCGCCAAAATTTCTGTGAGATCGATCGCCTCGTTATCGCTCTCGTCCGTTTCGGTAACTCCCAGCGGTGGCATCACGAGAACGGTGTTTTCTAACCTTCCCGAAGCATTCGCATCGACGGTTCCGCTCACTTCGAGGACGATCGAATCGTTTGTATCCAAATCCAACCCCGTCCAAGCCCCAGTATTGGGATTGTAGTTGCCTTCACTGGGGGAAAACACCGGATCGATCAGTTCCGGAGGCAAGTTTTCCGTTAGGTTCACCTGATTGAGAACGGCATCGCCCAAATTTTGGACTTCAATGGTGTACGTCAGAGCGTCGCCAGGGCGAACTTGTTGTTTTCCATCGGTTTTGGAAACCACCAAATCCGTTTCTGGCGTAGTTTCCACCAGCACCGTATTTTCATCCGTGGCGGTGTTGTTGCTCTCGTCCAGTTCCGTCACCGTCGAAGGAACTTCTACCGTGACAGTATTTGTAATGGTTAGAGGGTCGTTCGGATCGACGGTCAAACTGTCGTCAATATCTCCAGTAAGAGTCAACGTCACCGTTTCGCCGGATTTGAGAGTTAACCCCGTCCACTGGCCGGAACTGGCGTCGTAACTGCCGTTCCCGTGGGTATCGAATTCGACGGAGGCGGCAACAAGTTCGCCAGGCAGGTCGTCTTCGAGAAGAAATTCTTCTAACAGCGACGGTCCGTCGTTAGTGACTTCGATGGTGTAAGCGACGGTGTCGCCCGGGGCAACGGTCGTTTGTCCGTCAGTTTTCGTCACCCGCAAGTCCGTTTCGGGGTCAGTAATTTCCGTATCGTCGTCCGTCGATTCATTATCGTTCGGGTCGGGGTCGATAATCGAATCGGGTGGGTCGATGGTTACGGTATTACCTAAAAACGACCCTACGTTAGCGTCGGGGTCGATAGTTGCGGTGACGGTAAAGACCACGGAACCGTTAGCGGGAACCGCCACCACTTCGTCAATATCCCCGGTTCCGCTGTCTGTGGTGCCGTCGCTACTTTCACTCGTCCAAGAAACATCGACGAGGGTATCGGGGAGGTCATCGACAACACTGACATCGGGGGCGTCTGTGTTGCTATCGTTAACCACTTCGATGGTATAGACCACTTGCGACCCCGCCGGGGCGCTGGTAACGCTATCGGTTTTGCTGACGCTCAAATCTACGACCGGATCGTTTCCGATAACTTGAGTATCGTCGTCGGTCACTTGCAAGCTATCGGGGGGATCGGCGCCTGGCGTCGGAGACGTGAGGTTAACTCCCGACGGCGGTAAAATGCTGACGGTATTGGCCAGGGTTCCCACTGCCGCATCGGTGACGGTGGCTGTAATGGTGTAGGTCACTTGAGCGCCGCCGTCGAGATTCACCGTAACATCGATATCGTTCCCGCTTCCCGACTCATCTTCAGGAGTGGGAAAACTTCCGGTTCCCTGAGTGATTTCAGCTTCCCAGGTTACGTTGGTTAAGCTGTCGGGAACGTCATCGACCACGCGAATCCCTTGCCCCAAACAAGAGGGGCCGTCACCGGAGGATTGATTGGTAACGGTAATGGTATAAGTGAGGGTGTCGCCGACGTTAACGCTGGTGGTGTCGTCGGTTTTCGTGGCTGTGAGGTCGATTTCGGGGGTTGGTGTCGGGAGGGAAGCGAAGTCGGAAAATGTTACTTCGCCGTCGAGATCGGCGATATAGGTGGCTTGTGCGTTGCTGGGATCGAGTCGATACAGTTTGAATTCGTTATCGTTGGGATCGTTGGGCGTTTCTTCGCGAACAGTGGTGTAGAGATTTCCATCTTCGCCAAAGGCTAAGGAACCCGCCTGAGTTTTCGGAAGTCCCGTATCGCCAATGAAAGTGGCGTTAATTTGGGGTAGAGGGTCGTTGGGATTGGGATTGACCGGTATATTGCCAATATCGATCGTGTAAAGCCAATAAATATCTTGTCCGCCATCTCTCCCGGCTACGGAAATGTAAAGGCGATTGGGATTTTGAGGATCGGGATTAAAGGCCAGATCGCCTCCACCATTGATAAAAGGAGGATCTCCCCCTTGAATGTCGGCTACTGCTTTGGCTTCTCCCGTGTTGGGATCGATGGTATAGAGAATGGTACTCGGCGATGTCATGGCATAGATGGTTCCATCGCTCGATTGCGCCATTTTGCTGAAGCCAAAGTTTCCCGTCGAGACGCCGGTGGTTTGGGGAAGCAATTGGGCGTTTGCCGGATCGGGATCGCTGGGGTTCCAATAGGCGACGCGAGCTGTACCGTCGGCTTCGAGACCGATATAGTACAAGTTGCCAGCGTCGTTGGGATCGTTTGAGTCGTGAAATCTCGCTAAACTCCAGGTGGGAAAGTTGGTTTGACCGACAACGGTTGAGGTTCCGTCTTCGAGATTCAGAATTCGGATATTGTTATCGTTGTCGATGCCATATACGAGATTGGAAACGCATCCTAAAATTTCCTGATAGGCTACGACTACTTCTTCCCGGAAGGGGATCGCTGCTCGTCGAATACCGATACAAACGTCGAGATGCCAGGGTTGGCCGCCTCCGATAACGGTTTCGGAGGCACTGACGGGAACTTGCAGCAGTCGCTGCAGGCGATCGAGAAACCGCCGCCCTTCTACGCCTGCGGCAACGCGACAGCCATAGACGAGAACTTCACCGTCGGGACGTAAGGCACGACGCCAACGGGCAATTTGCGAGCCGTACTGGCCGAGGTTGCTCTCGTTGAGTTCGCTAATTCCTAGGGCGATCGCACCGGGTTGACCGTGGCTGACAATGTGGAGTTCGCCTAGGTTTCGGTAACGCTGTAAAATTTCGGTAATTTGAACGATCCCGTCTTGCAGGGGATCGAGAACGATCGCTTCGCTGCCGGGAACGAGTCCCGCGATCAAAGCCGATGCTCCTGCGACATGGGCATCGACGAGAACGAGCCGCTCGAGGCGGGAAACTACCGTGTGGGTAAAACGGGGTAGATAATGCATCATCATTGATTTCGCAGCATCCTGACAAGCTGGCCAGACGCCATCCAGCACGTCGAAATCAAGCTACCTTTCCTAGGAAAGTAGCTTGCCTCACTCAAAATACGATCGACTTTGTTTCGCTATCGGGGAGCGAGAACGCCGTTTTATGTACTCGGCGAGGGTAGACACACACCCGGACAATTGACTCTCAATTGTTTCGTCTTCGGGTTTTTCGGGTTTGGGCTTGGCTCGGTGGAATTACGAAAGTTATAGGATTCGAGGTCTGATACCCAAACAGGGGCAATTGTTCTTTCACGTGGATTTTCCTACAACCATACTAGACAACAATATATGAAATCAGTAACATTGCGTAGATAAACTTCATCGAAACTTTATATAAAAGCCGGAATTGCAGAGTTTTAATGAAGGATTGCGAGTGCAATTCTAGGTATCATGAAATTACTTACGTATTTTCACGCATGGCTCTCCATGCATACGGATAGCACAAGTGGAGAACGATCGCATCTCAAGATTCACCGTCAGTCAACCCAGGGGATACGCTTGCTCGAGAAAGGCTTCCGCCCGTTGTTTTTGGGTCTCAACATCGGCACCGTCTTGACGAAAAGTACCGTCGAGCGTCGCCGCCAACAAATCCTCCAGCATCGCTTTATACTGCGGTCCGGGTTTGTATCCCAACCGCTTTAAATCCCGGCCGTTGAGAATCGGTTTTACCTGCGACCACTCTACGAAATATCGCCAAATTTGTCGGCGAATCTCCCTCGGACTCGACAACGCCACCAGCATGGCACTGGGCCAGTCGTGCTGTCGCAACGCTCGCACCACATCGCTGGGACAGCGGGACACCGACAAACGATCGATAATATCCTCCCTCGCCGAGGCTAACTTTTCCAGCCTTTGAATGCTGTCTTCGGGAAGTTGCAGGTGTCGCGCCACCGTTCCCCGTCGATCGAGACGAACGTGAGATAAAATCACCTCTAACAGCATTTGCCAGAGCGGAGGCGAAGCAATAGGCGATCGATCGCGCGTTTCCCGAAAACGATGCCACCAGCGATCGACCAGCCGCACCTGCCACCACATCTGACGAGTCAGCGCCAACCCCGGATCGACACATTGCAACGCCCGCAACTCGTCGATCTTTTGTAACGCCGACTTCCAATAAGGCGCCTCCAACAGATATCTCAACTCGTTTTTCAAGCGGGTTTGCAGCCCCGGAAGTCGATCGATCTCCCCCTTCGACCCCTCCCCATCGCCGTAACGGGATCGATCGTACACACCACTCTCGATCGCATGACGAATATACCCCTGCGTCTGCTCCTCAATCTCAAACCCCAACCGCACCGCAAACCGCACCGCACGATAAATTCGCGTCGGGTCCTCAATAAAACTATTCGGATGCAACACCCGCACCCAACCGTCCCGCAAATCTAACAATCCCCCGAAAAAATCCAACAAGCGACCGCCATGAGGACGAGTCAACCGCAACGCCAAAGCATTAATCGTAAAATCGCGGCGGTAAAGATCCTGACGAATCGAACTGGCTTCGACCTCCGGATTCGCCGCCGGATAGGGATAAAACTCCGTCCTCGCCGTAGCAATATCCACCCACAGGGAATCGAACACCGGGTCCTTGTGCCACAACAACGCCGCCGTTTGAAACCGTCCGTGAACGTCCAACCGCGCAGCAGAATGAGTCTCTTGCAAAACCTTCGCCAACTCCACACCCGCCCCCACCGTCGCCGAACGATGGAAACCGTCCACCACCAGATCGATATCTGTTAAATTCACCCGTACCCGATCGAGTGGCGTTCCTTGCGAGTTCGCCCTTTGAATCGCCAAAAGCAAATCCCGCACCGCCCCGCCGACGAGATACAGGTGCCAACCGCGCTCTTCTGCTGCGTTAGCGGCTTGTGTGAGTAAGGCCCATAATGGCTCGGAGAGGCTCGATCGAACCATCTCCAGTAAATCCGCTTCCCGTTGTCGGGTAATGTTGTCGATCGCCCCTTTCCCCGTTTCCAAACCGCGCCGTTCCGAAGGTCCCAGGGGACAGAGTTGGGTACTGTTTTGATGTAACTCCCGCAAAACGTCGGTTCGAGTCACGATTCCCACCAACGCCCCATCTTCGAGAACCGGGAGGCGTCCGATATCGTATGTCACCATCAACGACTCAATATCGGGGAGTAACGTATCCGGTTCGATGGTTTTCAAGCGCGTCGACATATACCCCTTAACGGGAGCGTGGTTGAAACCGTGATGCAGAGCAATATCGAGATCTCGCCGAGAAATGACCCCTACGAGATTGTCCGCTTCGTTCACTACAGACAATCCGGAATGGCCGTAACGCAGCAGAATACGATGGGCTTCGCCAATGGTGGTTTGGGGGCGAATCGTCCGCACGGGAGAGGACATAATATCCCGTGCTGTCGGCGGTGGGGGAATCTGTTGTTTGAGTTCTTCGAGTAAGGTTTTGATGACTTCTTTGGAATCGGCGTTTCTCAATTGCGCCGATGCTGCTTTGGCGTGTCCGCCGCCGCCAATTTTTTGAAAAATGCGGTTGAGGTCGGTTTCGGGAACGTGCGATCGCCCGATGGCGGCGATTCGCGGTGCGTCGCCGTGGGTGGCGTACTCATGAACCAGCACGATCGCATCCGTATCCGTCAGTTCCAACAAACGCGACGCCAACCCCGCCAAACCGGGAACGTATTGCGGCGTCCGCAACAGAACCGAAGCAATATCGTACCCCCAGACCGTTTCAGTTTCCACCGTCTCCAACGCCTCCGACAGCAAACCCTGTAAATTGTCCGACAAACCGGGTTCGATGTACTCAGCCACCACCGGAACGCTGGCACCCTGTTTCATCAGCCACCCCAACGCCAGAGCATCTCGCGGCGTACTGTGGTCGTAAGTCAGCGAACCGCTATCGACGTGAATTCCCAACGCCATCACAGTCGCCTCGTGAACCGTCAAACTCACCCCTCGTTCTTGGAGTTTCTCAGCCACGAGGGTGGTCACCGCCCCGAGGAGTTCGACTTGGCGCAGAGTCGCGGGGATATCAGAGTCAGCCGTGGGATGGTGATCGTAAAGGGCGATTTCTTGGACGTGAGGCGCGTCCAACCAATCAGCAGCTTTCCCCAGGCGATCGCGAAATTGAGTATCCACAACAGTAATCGAACGGATGCGATCGGGATTCACCGATCGCCGTTCAATTAGCGGATACTCATCTCGATGCAATCGCACAAACTCTTCCACCCCCGGATGACATCCCCCCGTCAACACGATACGGGAACCGGGACGCAATCGCGCCAATCCCACAGCCGCGCCCAGGCTGTCGAAATCTGCTGTAGTGTGACAGAGTATTAGATCCATAGATGGTGCGATTGGTGCTATCGGTGCGATCGGGATGATGGTGCGATCGGGGAAATGGTGCGATCGGGGAGAAACGGTGAACTGTCTTCACTTTTCCCTCTTCCCTCTTTACTGATGAAGCCTCATCATCTCATCATCTCCTCACCTCATCATCTCCCTTACGCGCTTCCGAGTAATTGCAGTTTGTACAAACTCGCGTATAGTCCGTTGGAGTCGAGGAGTTCTTCGTGACTTCCGGATTCGACGAGTTCGCCGCGTTTGAGGACGAGAATTCGATCGACGTTGCGAATGGTAGACAGACGGTGTGCGATGACGATCGCGGTTCGGGTTTCGAGAAGGCGATCGAGCGCCTCTTGAATCCAGGCTTCGGTTTTTACGTCTAAGTTGGCGGTGGCTTCGTCGAGAACCATAATCTTCGGATCGCGAATCGCCACTCGCGCGAAGGCTAACAGTTGTTTCTGTCCGCCGGAGAGGTTGGTTCCCCGTTCTCGCAGTCGCGTATCGTACCCTTGGGGGAGTTGTTCGATGAATTGCGAGACGTTGGTTTGTTCGGCGGCGGCTTCGATTTTCTCGATCGGATAGGTTTCGCCTAATGTAATGTTACTCTTGACGTCTCCGGCGAACACGAATCCGTCTTGTAAAATCACGCCGATATGTTGGCGCAGTTCGGACTGACGCAAGTTGCGAATGTCGATTCCGTCGATGAGAATTCGACCTTTTTGGGGTTCGTACAAGCGACACAACAGCCGAATAATCGAGCTTTTCCCGGCTCCCGTCGGTCCGACGAGCGCCACTTTTTCGCCGGGACGAATGGTGAAGTTGAGATCGCGAATTACGTATTCGTCGGGTTTGTAGCCGAACCAAACGTTCTCGAACCGGATTTCGCCGCTGGCGTTGGATTCGATCGAGGCGATTTGGTGTTGTTCGGGATCTTGAATGTCGATGGGTTCCTCGAGTAAGTCGCTGATGCGTTCGATGGCGGTAAATCCCGATTGTAGGGAGGTGAATTTGTCGGCGAACTGACGCAGGGGATCGAACAACCGCTGGGCGAAGAGAATGAAGGACGCCAGCAAACCGAAATTCATCGGGTTGTCCATGACGAGATTACCCCCCAACCAGAGTACCCCCGCGATCGCCACCAGGGAAATCCATTCGAGGGTGGCGGAAACGGCGGAATCGTGAAAGATGGTGCGATCGACTGCTTCGATGTACTGTTGGTTGATTTGGCGAAAGGCTTCGGAGTTATAAGGTTCTCGTCGGAACAGTTGCACGATGCTGATTCCGACGATGTTCTCTTGTAGGGAGGAGTTGAGGCGCGAGAGTTCTTCGCGCGCGCGATAGTTGGCTTTGCGAAATTGCTGCTGGAAGTAAATCACCACCACCGACACGGGGATTAACATCATCACCAACATCAGCGCCAGTTGCCACTGTACGCTAAACATGACGATGACGATGACTAAAATGGCGGCTAAGTCGGAGACGATTCCGATCGCTCCGGTGGAGAAGACATCGCCGAGGGCGTCTACGTCGCTTGTCAAGCGGGTGATGAGTCGTCCGACGGGGGTTCGATCGAAGAAACTCGAGGACAGAGAGGTGACGCGATCGAAGAGATCGTTGCGAATCTGCATCGTCATGCGCTGTCCGACGATTTGCACCAGGAAGCTTTGTATGCTGTCGAGAATCGATCGCAGCGCGATCGTCAAACCCAGCAATCCCACGAGAATGGCGATTCCGTCGGAAAAGGTTCTCCCCTCGAGGAAAAAGTACGTGGGTTCCTGACGGATGAAGGAAATGGTTTGTCCGACGAGAATCGGCTGAACGGAACCCGCCAACGACAGGGGAATTAGCAAGACAAACGCCATCCACAGGAGTTTTTGGTGGCGTTTGGCGTAGGGAACGAGACGTAAAAAGAGCCGCCAGTCGTTTTCGCGGCGTCTTCGCGCGGTGCGATCGCGGAAGCGGTGCGTAGCACTATCGGAGGTCATAACGGGCTGGTTGTCGGTAGTCGATTACTCATTATCGCGATCGCCGCCCAATTCGCGCAAACTCGGAGGCTCTCTTCTCGATGGCTGTGGGGCGCGTCACCGACTCGATATCGATAATTTCGTCGGAATCGCGATCGAAAGTCTATCTTTATCGGATGAAGCTGCATCCTCATCTCAAACCGCAGTTTCTCATCTTCCGACACAAACCTCTGTGTCTCTGTGGTAAAAAAACGCCAATTCAAGTGCGAGAAGCCGCCGATCGAAAGTCTAGATTTCGCGACAGAGAACCTTTTCCCCAAAAGCGAACCCCGGTATCTCGCAGACACCGGGGTTCTGAGAAACAGAACGCTATAAACTCAGTTCAACTCGCTTCGGGAATCGTTACGTCGATCGCCGTCACTTCGGTATCGGGACTCAAACTCGATAGCGGCGGATCGATCGCCTCGGAAGTCCCCACCACTAACGTCACCAATTGTTCGGGATCGAGATATTCCTGCGCCACCCGTTGCACGTCTTCCACCGTCGTCGCGCGAACCCCCTCTTGATATTGATAGAGGAAATCTAACGGATAGTCGTAATAATCGTATCGTACCAATCGCGACAGGGTTTGAGAGGGATCGGCGAAATTAAACACGAACGAGTTTAACGTCGAATCTTTCGCCAATTGCAACTCCTCTTCGTCGATGGGTTCGTTGCGAATGCGATCGATCTCGGCGCGAATCGCCTCAATAAACGGAACCGTCGCCTCCGATCGTGTTTGTCCCCCCGCCACGAACACCCCAGGATAATCGTATTGAGCGCCCCAATACGCATACACCGAATAGGCTAACCCTTGGCGCGATCGAACCTCGTTGAACAACCGTCCGCCAAAACCGCTCAAAACGTTGTTCATCACCCCCAAAATCGGATAATCGGGATTCGATCGCAACCCGCCGAGATGTCCCAATTCGATATAACTTTGAGTCAGCTGCGGTCGATCGACCAAAAACACCCCGCTCTCGCGAGCTTGCGACACCTCCGGTAACTCCGGAAGCGGCGCAGAAGCGGGCTTCCAATCCCCCAATTTCTCCGAAATCAACGTTTTGACCGCTTCGCTGTCGAAATCTCCCACAATCCCCAAAATCGCGCGATCGGGGGCGAAAAACTGCTCGTAAAACGAAACAATATCCTCGCGACGGATATTATTCAGCGTCTCGTATTCCGTCGTTCTCGCGTAAGGACTGGTTTCCCCATAAATCAGCTTTTGAAACTCGCGATCGGCGATACCTCCCGGTTCGTCGTTGCGCCGCGCGATATTCCCCCGCATCTGATTCTTCGCCACCTCGATTTTATCTTCCGCAAAAGCGGGTTGGCGCAACACCTCCACAAACAAATCGAACACTTCCTCGAAATCTTCGCTGAGGGCGCTAAAACTCACGCTTCCCGCCGTCGAACCAATCGACGATTCCACCGAAGCGGCGTTCTGTTCCAGAATACGGTTCAACTCGTCAGCAGGGTGGTTCTGGGTTCCCCCAGCGCGGATGACATTCCCCGTCAAATTCGCCAACCCCACCTTATCCAACGGCTCGAACCGACTTCCCGTCTCAATCAGGGCGTTTCCCGAAATTAAGGGAAGTTCCCGATCTTCAACCAGATACACCGTCAAGCCGTTATCCAGTTGAAACCGAGTGTAGTCGGGAAGTTCCAGTTCCCGAAGCGGCGGAAATTCCAATTCCGTATAGTGTCTCGGCGTCGCGGCGACGGAAGCGGCGGGATGAAACAGGTTGCTGACGACGAACCCCACCGCGAACAGCATCGCCCAGTAGGGACGCAGGTGTTTGGTCCAAAGACGACGCCAGAGATGGCGCCCTCTCTCCATTGTTTTTCGTTTGCTCATGTCGATTTCGTGTGTATCTTGACTCGGACTGCTTTCGGAGCGAGTCTCAATTTCTCGGAACCCTTAACCGTCGATGGGTAACAGTTTTCCGATGGTGCGGTTTTCGGGAACGAAGGTTGCTTTCGCCACGCGCAAAATGTCTTCCGCCGTCACGGCTTCGATTTGTTCGATTTGACGGAACAGGTTGCGCCAATCTCCGGTTTTCACTTGGTACTCGACGAGCAACCTCGCCAAGCCGGAGTTGGAATCGAGCGATCGCAACAACCGCGCTTTGGCTTGGGTTTTCACGCGCTCGAGATCGGCCTCGGCGACGGGTTCGCGCGTCAGTTTTTGAATTTCGGCTTGCAACGCCTCTTGCACCTCCTCAACGCTGTGTCCCGGTGCAGTCAAGGCGTAAAACAGTATCAAATTGGGAAATTTATCCCCCGGAAAGCCGTTAAAGCCTTGAGCGGCGAGGGCGATTTGTTGGTCTTCTACGAGAGACTGATACAGTCGCGAGGTGCGTCCGTCGCTGAGAATGGCGCTTATGGTGTCGTACACGGCGTTATCGGGATGGTTCAACGCCGGACGGTGGTAGCCTTCGAGATACCACGGCTGGCTCTGGAAGCGGACTTCTACGGTGCGCGGTTCGCTTTGCGGCGGTTCTACAGCGGTGACTTGCGGCGGCGCCGGTTTGGGTTCGTACCGTCCGAAATAGGTTTGAGCCAGTTCTTTGACGCGATCGGGATCGACATCTCCCACCACGGCGACGGTGAGGTTGTTGGGAACGTAGTAGGTTTGGAAAAATTCCTCGACGTCTTGACGGGTGAGTCCTTGGATATCTTCGGCGCTACCAATGACGGGTTGTTGGTAGGGGTGAACCTGAAAGGCGGTATCGATAAATTCTTCGATCAGTTTCCCGATGGGAGAATTGTCGGTTCTCAGGCGTCGCTCTTCGAGAATCACTTGCTGTTCTTTGTAAAATTCTCGAAACACGGGTTCGAGGAACCGCTCGGACTCCAGAGACATCCAGAGTTCGAGTTTGTTGGCGGGAAAACTGTAGAAATACCGCGTTGCGTCGGCGGAGGTGGCTGCGTTGAGACCGACGCCCCCCGCTTGCTCGACGATCTGTCCGAATTCGTTTTGAACCACGTATTCGGAGGCTTCTGCTTGTACGCGATCGAATTGCCCTTGCAGTTCTTCGATTTTCGTAAGATTGTTTTCAGATTTTGCCGCTTCGATTTTTTGGTGTAAATCGTCGAGTCGATCGAGCAGCGGACGCTCTTTCTGATAGTTCGTCGTGCCGATTTTTTGAGTACCTTTAAAGGCTAAATGTTCTAAAAAGTGGGCGATGCCCGTTTGACCCGGAACCTCGTTGACACCGCCGACATCGGCGTAAGTGATAAACGAGACGATGGGCGCTTCGTGACGCTCGAGAACGATGAATTTCATGCCGTTCTCTAGGGTGAATTCGGTCACGCGATCGATGGCGCGATCGAGATAGGGTTGAATTGACGCCGCCCGCGCTGGAGCGGGGGCAATACTTAAGGTGGCGAAAAGTAACGCCAGACAAGCCAACGCCACGATCGATCGCCAGGTTTGACGACCACAGCTTTTCAACTTTTGAAGATAGGATGGGATCGAATACATAACATGATGATTCCGAACGCGATCGAACTTGGATCTCCGAGTTTGGAGATATATAACTTCCTATGACAATCTGTGAATCTTTCGTCGAGGAACCGACAATTTAATTCACAATACTGTTACAAGGCACACTGACAATTGCATAGTTTTGTGAAGACAATGAAAACGATACACGCGACGCGAACCCCCGAATCGGAAACCCGCACGCGCATTCTCGCTTCCGCACGAAGATTGTTCGCCCGTCAAGGATTTGAAGGAACGACGACCCGCGCCCTCGCCCGTGCGGCTGGCGTAGCCGAAGGCACGCTCTTTAGACATTTTGACAATAAAAAGGCGATTTTGGTGGAAGTGGCCACCCAGGGTTGGGTGGAACTGCTCACGGATTTGCTCACGGAACTCAGCGAAATGGGCAGTTACAAGGCTGTTTCGCAAGTCATGCAACGCCGCCTCCTCCACCTGCGGGACAACGCGGATTTGATGAGAGTCTGTTTCCTCGAAGCTCAGTTTCATCCAGAACTGCGAGAACGCATTCAGAAGGAATCCATCGAAAAAATGACGGACGTAGCGGAAGCCTTCGTGCAAACGGCCATCGATCGCGGTATCTACCGCCCCATGAACCCGAGATTGGTGGCGAAAGTCTTCCTGGGAATGTTCGCCATTTCCGGCTTCAGCTACGAAACCCTTATGGGCGAAAATCCTTCACCGCAGACGATGAAGGACATGGCTGAAGGACTGGCCGATATTTTCCTCAACGGCGTTCTCGCCAAAGACATCGAAGGGTAGGGCGAGACAACTGTGGTTGGTCAACGGACTTTTCACGTCACACCTTCGAGGAGGGTTAAGCCTTTTGGCTTAACCCTCTTGGGATTTTCCGCTTTTACATCAAACGCGGCATTTTCTTCTCTTTATTGAGCTTGTAATACCGCTCCCAAGCCAGTTTCGCCCATCTCGCCCAAGCTCCTTGAGGTGCGATCGCTTTCTCGTCGTCCCGATAGACGAACACGGCTTCGTCTCCTAAATCCATCACGCACAAAATGTGCATATCCTCCCGAAACGACGCCCGAGGAAACTGTTCGTTGACCTGTCGCTCGATGTTTTCCGCCGCTGTCCGCGCCATCAGTTCCGCTAGGTGTCCTTGACGCGCCCGCCACGCCGGACCCTCGAAAAAGGAACAGTCGCCGATGGCGTAACAATTCTCGAGATCTTTGACTTGGGCGGTATCGCTGACGGGTACGAAACCCGCTTCGGTCAGGGGTAAATCGGAATTCTTCAACAGGGGATGTCCCGCCATTCCCGGTGTAAACACGGTTAAATCGCTTTGGATTTCGGTGCCGTCTTCAAACACCACCCCTTCAGCGGTAAATTCGGTGATTTTCCGCCCCGTCATCGTGCGGATGTTGCGTTTCTCGAACAGTTTGGCAATTTGCGCCAAGCCTTTTTCACCGAGGCGTTTTCCGGGCTTGGGAGAGGGGGTGAAGAAGATTAACTCGAATCGATCGCGCAAGCCTTTTTGACGCAAATAGGTATCGAAGTTGAACGTCACTTCAAACATCGGACCGCCCCGCACCGCCGTGGAATCTTTGGGATTGCCGCTGAACCCACAAGCAATCGTTCCATGACCCCGCTCGACCAATTGGAAAAACTTCTCTTGAATGTCGATGCCGTCTTGGGGCGATCGACACACCGTCCGCGTGTGTTCGATGCCCTTGGGTTTGAGTTTGGAACCCCCCAACGCAATCACGAGATAGTCGTACTCCCGTTTTTGTCGATTGGTGATTACATATTGTTGCGAGCTATTGACTTCTTGAACTTCTTCTTGTAAAAAATTGAACCCGTGAATCTCCGCCAAGGGGGGAATCGGTAAACTGAGGTCTTCCACGGTTCGATGTCCCACCGTCAACCAAATGGAGGCGGGATAAATATAGAGAAACTCTCGGTTGGAAATCAGATCGATTTGCGCTTTCCCCTTGAGGCGTTGGCTGAGATTGATGGCCGCTTCGACGCCACCCATGCCTCCACCGAGAACGAGAATTTTGGGGTGAGTAATCATACTTATTGAGAATTTACGTCAAGAAAAAAGGAAAAAAATATAGGGGTCTGTGGAGACGCCGGGTTGACGCCTATTTGAGGGTTTTCCACCACTCCATCATACCGCCCGAGACGTTGTAAACTTGGCTGAACCCCTGTTTCGCCAGTTGTTGCGCTGCGATGGGACTGCGATGAGCGGTTAGACAGACAACGGCGATGGGTTCGTCTTTGGGGATCGATCGAAACCACTCGGGCCACATCCACTTCCGCAACAAGGGCATCGACCCCAACATCACTCTCGGAAGGCTAAGATTGCGGGCGTTGGGGGCGTGTTTGGCGGAATATTCCAGCTTCGATCGAACGTCGATGAGAACGGGCGGATTGGGGAGGTTGACAAACTCTTGGGGGGTGATGTCCGTTACCGTTTCTGCACGAGTAGCGGTGGTCATCGCTAAACCTCCTATTCAAATTGTTGGCAAGATTGGGAAAAGTCAGAGCAGAACACACTGGGTTGGGAAACACGCGATCGTTATCGAAAGTGTCTGCTCTGACAAGACTGTACGGGTAGTAACGCTCTACGTGCGATCGGCACGATGGCTCCCTCACTGATTTCACTATATAACTTTTTAGTTAACTATGCAAGTAAACTTTTTTTGCAATTAGCGATGAAGTTTCTCAGGATTCTCGATCGAATCTGAGAAACCCAGCCTCGAAGACCAGATCCAGTTTTCCAAGTCGATTTAATCGTCACCAATGCCCATGGCACCACGAAATCCGGTAATAATCCGCGTTCCATCCTTAAGGACGTGAATTTCCATCTGGTCGCTCGCCCAATCGAGGCGATTCTGAAACTCAGGATTGAGAAACCGAACCCGTTGATTTCGCGAAGACACCAACGACGTCGGGTCGTTAATTGCCTGAGATTCTACATAAGGACCGTCAATGAGAATATCGAGCTGTTCGAGTAAGGCGATCGCTCCCGGCGGAGCCTTCTCTCCCTGCAACTCATCTAAGGTAAACCCACTAAAAGACATCACGCTCAATCCCTTCGCTTTCACCCGTCTGCCCAACTCCGCCAAAGCGGGAGCTTGCCAAAACGGCTCGCCACCAGAAAAAGTAACGCCTTCGTTATTGGAATTACTCGTAATGCGTTCGGCGAGGTCTTCGATAGAAACCACCTGATTGGGTTCAAAAGACCAAGAACTGGGATTAAAACAACCGGGACATTCCCGCAAACAGCCCTGAACCCAAACCACCGCCCGTTTCCCGGGTCCGTTGACTTCGGACTCGTCTACGTAGCCCATAATATTCAGATGTCCGGCCGGAATTTTAATGTCCTGAACCATCTTTCCCTCCATCTCAACATTTCTTCTGGTGAAGCGGCTGGGGGCGCTGCGTGACGAGTTCTCGGTTTCATGGCGACACCCGATGTTTCACGTCACGCACCCTACGAAGAAAGGGGGAATTGAATTCCCCCCGAAAAAAACCAGATCGAACGATTGCAGGTTGCAGCGATTAGCCGCCGATATTCGGTGCGTGAGACATCGAAATCGGTTGGGCGTCACCGGAAGCCAACGTCCACGGGAAGTTGTGAGCGTTGGGGGCGTGCATCACTTGGATGCCCAGGTTCGCCCGGTTGATGAGGTCGGCGTCGGTGCGGATGACGCGACCTTGAGCGTCTAACACGGACTGGTTGAAGTTAAAGCCGTTGAGGTTGAAGGCCATGGTTCCGACAGCCAAAGCTGCGAACCAAATACCGATGACGGGGAAGGCGCCGAGGATAAAGTGGACGGAGCGGCTGTTCCGCATGGCTAAGCTCGGCAGAGTCAAGCGTCCCCAGAAGCCTGCGTGTCCGACAATCAGGTTGTAGGTGGCTTCTTGTTGTCCGAATTTATAGCCTTCGTTGGCGGATTCGAGTTCGGTGGTTTCCCGAACCAGGGAAGAGGTCACGAGAGAGCCGTGCAGGGCGCTCAGTAACGCGCCGCCAAACACGCCGATGACACCGAGCATATGCAGCGGGTGCATCATGATGTTGTGTTCGGCTTGGAAGGACATCATGAAGTGGAACGTACCGGAAATGCCCAAGGGTAAGGCTTCGGAGAAGCTACCTTGACCGACGGGATACACCAGCAGGACGGCGGTGGCTGCGGCAGCGGGAGCGGAGAACGCTACGGCAATCCACGGACGCATTCCCAGGCGATAGCTCAGTTCCCACAGCCGTCCGAGATATGCCCAGATGGCGATGAGGGCGTGGAAGACGATGAGCTGGTACGGTCCGCCGTTGTACAGCCATTCTTCAATGGAGCCAGCGTCCCAAACGGGATAGAAGTGCAAACCGATGGCGGCGGAGGTGGGAACGACGGCAGCGGAAATGAAGTTGTTACCGCCGAGAATGGAGCCGATGACGGGTTCGCGGATACCTTCCATGTCTACCGGGGGGGCGGCCAGGAAGGCTAAGACGAAGGCCGTGGCAGCGGCGAGGGCAGTGGGAATTAATAGGACGCCGAACCAACCGATATAAATCCGGTTGTCGGTGCTGGTAATCCAGGCGCAGAGTCGATCCCATACTGCCCAGAGATCGCCCTCTCGACGTTGGCGAATATTTGTAGCCATGAGTCCAAATACCTAATGAAAAATGATACAGAGGTATCGGATCGAATTTTGGAAATTATGTAATGACGATCGCCCTTTCAGGTTTGGAGAAAGGGGATAGTCGAGCGCCGAAATGCAAACAAGCGATCGCCCAAATGAGAAAATATGAGGTCGAAAGAGGATTTTTCGGGGCGAAAAACCTTGCTTGATGCGCTCTAGTTTCGATTCGATACGATTTCCGAACGAAAGGTTGCCAATAACGGGGATTCGCGTCAACATTCTTGGTTTTTGACTTTTCGATCTTTGACGCGCGATCGCAACCTCAGAAAAACAAAACCGATATGGCTTTATTCTGTAATTTATTCTATGGTTTTATTCTTAAAATGTCAAACCCTTCTACCCTAATTTTGTATAAAAAACAATAGCGTTTTGTGAACTATATTTAAGAAATGATTCTAGATTTTACGATGTAGTGAGTATCCTGAATGCTTATAAAAAAAACATTAAGAAAACTCCATCCCGACCGAAGAGGGATGGAGTTGAATCGAACCGATTTCAGACCGATCTTAGGAATATTGGGTTTGTCAGAGACGCCGACTCGCGTCTATAGACAAGGTTTGACTTTAGCCGTTGACTTCAGGAGCGCTCAGAGCAATGGGTGCAGCGTCGGTAGAAGCCAAGTCCATGGGGAATTGGTGAGCGTTGCGCTCGTGGATCACTTCGATACCCAGGTTGGCGCGGTTGAGTACGTCAGCCCAGGTGTTGATGACGCGACCTTGAGCATCCAATACGGACTGGTTGAAGTTGAAGCCATTCAGGTTGAATGCCATCGTACTCAGCCCCAGAGAGGCAAACCAAATCCCGACCACCGGCCAAGCACCCAGCAAGAAGTGCAGCGAGCGGCTGTTATCAAAAGAAGCGTATTGGAAAATCAGACGACCGAAGTAACCGTGAGCGGCGACCAGGTTATACGTTTCTTCTTCTTGACCGAATTTGTAGCCTTGGTTTTGAGACTCGTATTCAGTGGTTTCGCGCACCAAGGAGGAGGTGACGAGAGAACCGTGCATTGCGGAGAACAGAGCGCCGCCGAAGACCCCAATCACACCGATCATGTGGAAGGGATGCATCAGGATGTTGTGTTCGGCGCTGAACACGATCATGAAGTTGAAGGTTCCGGAGATACCCAGCATCAGACCGTCAGAGAACGATCCTTGACCGATGGGGTAAATCAGCAGAACGGCAGTTGCAGCAGCCACGGGAGCCGAGAACGCCACGGAAATCCAAGGACGCATCCCCAGACGGTAGGACAGTTCCCACTCGCGACCCATGTAGGCGTAAATGGCAATCAGGAAGTGCAGAACGATGAGTTCGTAAGGACCGCCGTTGTAGAGCCATTCGTCCAAACTAGCAGCTTCCCAAAGCGGGTATAAGTGCAAGCCGATTGCGGCAGAGGTCGGAACGACCGTTGCGGAGATGATGTTGTTGCCGTCTAACAGCGAGCCGGTGATGGGTTCGCGAATTCCGTCGAGATCGACAGGAGGCGCGGCAACGAAAGCCAAGATAAAGACAATTGCGGCTGTTAGAGCGGTGGGGATCAGAAGAACGCCAAACCAGCCCACGTACAGGCGGTTTTCCGTACTCGTTACCCAGTTACAGAAACGCTCCCACAGATTGTATTGGTGTTGCGTTGTTGTGGTGGTCATAAAAAAACCTCGTTAGGGTTCTGACAACAGACTCACGATTAAAGTTCGATGGTGTTGACATTGAACTCGAGGAACAATCTTATTGAACCGTATTCCTAGATGGTTGTCAACTAAATAACTATAAGGTTATTGAATAGGACGGGGCGTCCGACTTTCTCGAGAGCAATCGTTTGGGAGATGGGGAGATGGGGAGAGGCGATGAGGGGGTGATGGGGTGAGGGGGTGATGAGATGAGGAGAAATTGTCAATTATTAATTAATTATCCATTATCAATTCTCTTCGCTGTACTCCCAGATTTCCCAGACGATCTCGCGCGATCGAATCTCTCGTCCGATTTCCTCGGCGACCTGGGAGAACTCCCACATCGCCTTCTCTTGTGGCGTCGCGCAAGGTTCGGGGAGTTGTAGGCGTAACTGTTCGCTGAGACGCAATAAGGCTTTTCCGGTGGTTTGGTCGGGTTCTTCGACGGCTAACAGGCGTTCTCCGTATCCTCGCAGCCAATTCGTCCACTGTTGGATGGACACTCGCGGCGATAAGTCCGCTAAAAATGCCGAGACTTCTGGGGCGCCTTGGGTGGTTCGCTGTAACAATTCTGCCAACAGTGGTTCGTATTCCTCTTCTGAGAGGGGCGGTAAGGGGCGATTTTGCAGTTGTCGTCCGTATTCTCCGGCGATTTCGCTGAGTCGGCCGCAGTTGAGTTCTGCTAAGCGGACGAGACGCTGACTGAGTTCTCGATGGGGAATGGAGGAGGAGAGGAGCCGTTTTCCGAAGCGATGCAGCCAGGAGTGGAAAAATCGATCTTCGGTTCGATGGCCGATTTCCGCTAACAGGCGATCGCGCGTCCACCCTGACGCCACGCCGTCGAGAACCTCCATTAAAAGCTGTTCGTATCCTGCATCGCTCATCGGTGATATTTGGGGTTCCGCTGGCGGTTCTGGCGTCGGCGTTCCGAACAGACGGCGGACGAGGTTTTTAATCCATTGCCAAAGTCGTTTGAACATTAAAAGTGGAGATTTAACTACCTTATATATATAGTTGTGGAGAGTTGCTGTAAATCCTCCCGATCGCCACTTGTCCCGTTTCGCTCTGACTTCTTGGCACTTCACGGACAAGCCTTTCGTTCTATCGTCGCCATCGCAGATAGCTCAAAACCGGGACTTGGTAGTATTCCAAAATCAGCCACGTTACGCAGGCTAGATGGCTGAAGAAGGTGAGGATTGCCCAAAAAATGGGAAAAATACCCAACGGACTGCCAGGAAGCGGCGGAAAGGCGTAAGCGGCCAGGCTGACGATCGCCGTGGGAAAGAGGACGAAGGCGATGGCTGCGATCCAAGCCTCCCAATTCAAGCGCACGTCGTCGCGATGGGAGACTTTCCAACGCTGGCCGTTCCAACGCCAGGTTAACGGCGGGGAGCGATCGACGACTTGAACGGACTGTTTGGAGGGATTGACGGCGAAGATATGGTGACAGACGTCGCATCCGAACGCTTCTGTCAGCGTCAGTTCGGACAGGGTTCCGCGCCGACAGAGGGGACAGGGATACTGTTGTCGAAGATCTAAGGGAGTTGGAGAACCTGACATCGTTGGCCGAAAGTCCGTAAGTGAACGAGAAAGCTGCGATCGCCGTACTGTTGGTTGCCAGTGGCGAGAAGCCTTACGATTACGTTAATGCAAAAATTGGCAACTGAGGGGGCTGCGATCGCTTCAAAACTGCGTTTCAAGCCGTTTAAAGGATCGATCGACGCGGCGACGGTAACGCTGGCTCCTCTCAAACCTCTGTGTTTCCTGGGTCGGGTATGGTGAAAAACGAGCCAAAGGCGGTCGATCGCTACCAAGATCCGTCGCAGTGCTCCACCCATAGCCGAAGGCTTGGGGAGTGTCAACTAGGTATGAGCCAGTGAAGCAGGAATCTCCGACCCGACCCGGAACGGGTTGGGGGGAGAGCGTCAATCCCACAATCGTCGTCCTTCCCCAGCGTAGAGGCGATCGTGAGTATCCCGCAGCAGTTGCGGAATCGGCAAATTTTCCGGACAGCGGGGGAGACAGTCGCCGCAATCCGTGCAGCGGTTTCCCTTGCGCCCCGGAAACCAGTGGCCGGCATTTTCAAACATTCGATAGCGATATTTGCCGAAATCCGTCATCTCGTAAGCAACGGCGAGGTTTCGCAGGCGCAACACCTCCGGAATGTGGATCTCTTCCGGACAGGGCAAACATTGATAACACTGACGACAGCGATCGCTCCCCAAAACCGCCGTTTGTTCCTTGTCGAGGCGAGACAAAACAGCTTGTTCTTCTTCCGTGAGGGGATCGACGCGATCGCTCGATCGTAACGGTTCCTCCAATTCCTGGGGATTCGCCGCCCCCAAACTCAACGTCGTCACCCGGCGATCGCTCAACAAAAACCGATAGTTCAACGCCAGGGGCGAAAACGGCTGACAAAGCTGGCGCAGTCGTTCCGAAGGCGCGTACAGCTGTCCCCCCTTGTCCGCTGGAGAAATCACAAACACCCCCATATCCAGTTGACTCGCCCGTTCGATGGCGTCGGCGTGACGTTGGAAAAACAGATAATAGTGAAGGTTGACGAAATCGAACGCCCCCGTTTCCATCGCCGCCAAAATCAACTCCAGGGCGCCGTGAGTCGAAAACCCCACATAACGGACTTTCCCGGCATCGATCGCCTCTTGCACCGCCGCCATGCAGCCGTCTGGGGCTTTCACCCACTGGAGATGTTCCCAAGTGTTAATCCCGTGAATCGCCAAATTGTCGATATAGTCCGTTCCCAATTGGCGTAGGGATTCCTCGATCTCGCGGGCGGTAGCGATTTTATCCGCACGGGGCGACACTTTTGTGGTTAGATAAAGACGCTCTCGGGGAACGCCGACGCCCGCCTTCAACGCTGCCCCGAGATACTGCTCGCTTTTGCCGTACCCCCGCGCGGTTTCAATGTGATTGATGCCCCGACGGACTGCCTCGCGGACGGTGTTCGCGGCGTTTTCCTCAGATGCCAAGTAACGCATCGTCCCGAGGGAAAACACCGAAAGATTTAAATTCGTGCGACCGAATCGACGGTATTTCATACAATCGAAAAAATGCTTCGGAACTCGTACTTACAAGTCCGACGACGCCTCACAGTTAAGGGAACTCGATCGGGCGACTGGACTCAACGAGAAATTCCAGTCCAATGATACCCATCTCATCGTACCCATCTAATCGTACTGAGCCTCTCCCCCTTTACCCGATCGCTCGATCAGTTCTTGGGGGCTGAGGTTGTTCAAAAACTCTCGGAATGCCTGACGTTCGGCTTCGTCCGCTTCGCGATCGACTGGAATCGAAGCGTCCGCCACCACTTCTTCCATCACCCAAATTGGCGTTCCCGTTCTCAAGGCGATGGCGATGGCGTCGCTGGGGCGGGCGTCGATTTCCTTCTTCGTCTGTCCTTGAGACATTTGCAACACCGCGTAAAACGTATTGTCTTCCAAAGCGTGAACGATGACGCGATCGAGCTTCAGATTCCATTCTCCCAACAGGTTCACCAAGAGATCGTGCGTCATGGGACGCGGTGGTGTATGATTTTCCATTGCGCTGATAATCGACCTAGCCTGATCTTGGGAGATGTAGATCGGGATGGCACGGCGCTCCTCTGCGTCTCGCAACAACACGATCGGGCTTCGCGTTGCTGCATCTAAGGCTATTCCAGCAACATTCATCTCAATCATCGATTCAGCCTCTCGTTCGATACGGTTGGGGAACAGGGAGAGCGCAAAAGCGATCCCTGAGAATTAGTATGCCTCGATCTTCGATCGGATTCACCTCGATCGCCGGTTTCGTCGGGTTAAGAAACTTGACGAGTCTCGCCGCGACTCTCGGACGTTAGAATTGCTTCGGAGGTGGACAAAGCGTCCATCTGGTCTTCACTTTTCGTTCAGTCTGTTTTCACTGAGGAAGGTACTGTGTTCACCGGACTCGTCCAAGCTCTCGGTACGATCGAATCGCTCTCTGACGGTTACGCCCGCATTCGCTATCGGTCTCAAAATTACGAGGCGATCGCGCGGGATTTGGCGGTGGGAGATAGTGTCGCCGTTGATGGCATTTGTTTGACGGTCGAAACGATCTTAGCGCAAGGCTTTGTAGCCTCAGTGTCGCCAGAAACACTCGCTCGCAGTACCCTCGGGCGTCCGAGTCCCACTCCTACCTCGGTCAACCTCGAAGGCTCCCTGCGGGTCGGAAGCAAACTCGGCGGACATTTCGTCACCGGCCATGTGGACGGAATTGGCTGCTTAGAATCCTCCGTGTTGGCGGATAATTCCTGGGAAATGACCTTTACGGCGCCTCCGTCGCTGGAAAAACAGTGGAGCGATCGCATCGCTCGCTATATCGTCCCCAAGGGCAGCATCGCCGTCAACGGCATCAGTTTGACGGTGGCTGACTGCGACCCAGAAAGTCGTTGGTTTAAAGTGGCCGTGATTCCCCACACCTACGCCGAAACCAACTTACAGGAATTACAACCGGGCAGTTGGGTCAACCTCGAAGGCGACATCCTCGGAAAGTACGTCGAGAAGTTTCTACACTACGGAAAACCCAACTCCAACGGAGGAGAAAACAGACGAGAAAACGGCTTGGAGACCATTTCCCCAGAATTTCTTTCCGAACACGGCTATCTCTAATCGGGTGCTACAATCCCAGGCAGTCAATTGACGATCGATACTACTATTATCACCGCAATTATGAGGTTGAGTCTCCGCTTTGGCGTTCTTGCTATCGTCTTGGCCGCCAGTACGCTGACAGGATGTCAGACCGATCGCAACTCGAATCCCGAAAACGCGGCTGAGTCGGCGGCGACGACTTCCCAGGCGACGGAGAAGGCGACCTCTTCTGAAAATGATGTCGAGCGATCGCAAACTCCCGATTCCCAGACTTCAAATTCGCCGGACGCTGAAAACGCAACCCCCGAAGCCCTTTACGGCCGCTGGGAAGTCCACACCTTTATCACGCCGGACGGGGAAACCATCGATTTGACGGATTTACCTCCCGAACAACGGGCGGATTTGTCCTGGGAACTCACCGAAGACGGAGAAATTCGCATTGGCGACCTCGAAGGCACCTACCGCGTCGAAGGAAACACGATTTACGCCACGAATCCAGAATCGGGAAACATAACGGAATTCGAGTTTACCGTCTCGGAAACAGAGTTATCCGTCATCAAGAAAGACGAAGGAGGCGGCAGGTTGCAGCTCGTCCGCATGGATTCCTAGGGTCGGTTAAACTTTTGGGAAGTCCTTTCGGGACGTACTTTTAGGATTGGCTTTCAAGCTATCTCGTGTTTCGTTCGTCTGTGTCGGTCGGGTTTTTGTCTTCGGTTCTAGGACTTTTTCTATGAAACGGCTGATTTCGATCGTCGTCAGTTTAGGAATTCTGGCGATTATCTATTCAAAAATCGATTTCCAAGGTCTTATCGGCGTCTTTCAAAACTGCGATCGCCTGTGGATGGCGATTAGTTTGGGAATGGTGGTTCCCCTCACCCTGATGACGAGCTGGCGACTTCAGCAATTAATGCCGCGACCGGGATTGTTGAGTTTTTGGGAAGCCAACAAGCTGACCCTCGCCGCCAGCGTTTTAAATATGGTCTTACCTTCCAAAATGGGAGACATTGCTAAAGCCTATTTTATTCGCGATCGCGGTTATTTGAACGGGTCGCTTTCCCTCTCTCTCGTGGTTTTTGAAAAATCCTGCGATATGCTCTCGCTCTTGCTGTGGTGCGTCTTCGGCTTGGCGATTTACTCCAAGCAAGATATTTTGTTTTGGGTCATGGCAGCGGGAGTCTTGGTTGGATTAATTCTGGGTTTGTTACTGCTTGGATCTAAAAAATTCGCAGATTTCTTTTTCAAAAGCGCAAAAAAAATCGCCCCCAAAAAACCGAAAAAGAAATTGGAAAAACTTCATATTTCTTGGGGAGAAATGCACGATTATTTTTGGCGAGACAAACAACAACTCACTCAAATCGCCCTCACGTCTATTTTTATTTGGTTCCTACACCTTCTCCAAATCTGGTTTTTTATCTTCGCCCTCAACGCCAGCGTTCCCTTCGTGGCCAATCTCGCCCTCTCTCCCCTGGCAATTCTCGCGGGATTGTTGCCCCTAACATTTGCCGGCGTCGGAACGCGAGACGCTGCCTTAATTTTGTTTTATCAACCCTTCTTTAACGCCCAAACGGGAGCGGCTCTCGGCCTACTCTGCACCTCGCGGTATTTCCTCCCCGCCGTGGGCGGACTTCCCTTTTTCGGCCAGTACCTCGCCAACGTTCGCGGTACCGTCAAATCTTAAAATGTTGCGGTTTCAGGGAAGAGGTAATGGGGTGATGAGATGATGAGATGATGAGATGACACTTCTTCTCGAAAAACGATGGAGTATCATCTCCCCGGTTGCGGAAATCTCAAATCTCGTCGCCGAACACCTCTCGAACAGCGGGATGGACGATTTTGTGGTGTTTGACGTTGACGCCTTGGGCTAAAGCCGAATCGCGATCGAGCGCCTCGGTTCCCCAGTCGGCCAGTTTGAGAACGTAGGGTAAGGTGCTGTTGTTCAAGGCTTGCGTCGCGGTCCAAGGAACCGCCCCCGGCATATTGGGGACGGCGTAGTGTAAGACGCCATCGACTTCGTAGATGGGCTGGGTGTGAGAGGTGGGGCGAACGGTTTCGATACATCCCCCCTGGTCGACGGCGACATCGACAATGACCGATCCGGGGTGCATTTGAGACACCAGTTCCCGAGAGACGAGAACGGGGGGTTTGCGCCCCAAAACCAGAACGGCACCGATAACGAGGTCTGCTTGGCGCACGGCGGCTTCGATTTGGGCGGAATTGCTATAGAGAAGTTCGACGCGGGAACCGAAAAGGGTTTCTAGGTAGGAGAGGCGATCGAGATCGATGTCGAAAATTTGCACTCGCGCCCCCAATCCTACCGCCATGCGAGCGGCTTCTGTGCCGACGATACCGCCGCCGAGGACCACTGCGTTTCCAGGCGGGACGCCGGGAACGCCGCCGAGGAGAACGCCCCGTCCTCCTTGTTGGCGTTCGAGGAAGCGGGCGCCGAACTGTACGGAAAGCCGTCCGGCGATGATACTCATGGGGGTGAGGAGGGGAAGTCGGCCGTTGGGGAGTCGGACGGTTTCGTAGGCGATCGCCAGGGTTCCCGATTTGACCAAGGCTTCAGTTAGGGAGCGATCGGCGGCTAGGTGTAAATAGGTAAAGAGGATGCGATCGCTCGTTAAAAAGCGGTATTCGTCTGGCAGCGGCTCTTTGACTTTCACCACCATTTCGCGATCCCAAGCGGCGACGGGGGAGGAGACGACTTCCCCCCCAGCTTTGAGATAGTCTTCGTCGGTAAAGCCCGATCCGAGTCCTGCACCCGTTTCGACGAACACTTGATGTCCGCGTTCGTGTAAAACCCGCACGCTTTGCGGACTCAAGCCCACTCGAAATTCTCGGTCTTTGATTTCCTTGGGAACGCCAATTTCCATGGATGAGTATTCGCGCTAACTAGATTTTCTTTAATTTTGCTTTAATTTTAACTTTTGAAGAAAATCCTAAATTGAAATGACAGTACGAATTAGCGGACGCAATCAATTACGGGGACGAGTCACGGAAATTGAGTACGGGGATATTTTGGTTCACGTGACGGTACAGGTGGGGGATAATTTAGTCGATGCGGTGATTACTCGTCGCTCTGCCGAACGACTGCAACTCCAACTCGGGGACGAGGTGACGGCGTTGATTAAAGCCACGGAAGTGATGGTGGTTAAAGAACTCGACGATCGCACTTAAGGTTTTCGGGAGGGGCAAGGAGGCTTCCGGCTTCGCTCTGAGGCGGGCGACTGCTGCAATGGCGCTTGTCCGCTAACATAGAAGGCGATCGATCTCTATACTCTTGTCGTCATTATTTAACGTTAATGAGCCAACCTCCCAAACCTTCCGTTACGCCCAACCTCAGCGAACCGAAATTCGGGTTCAACGAATACGCCGAACGACTCAACGGTCGCGCGGCGATGGTCGGGTTCGTGGCTGCACTGGCGATCGAATATCTGTCCGGTCAAGGTTTACTTGCTTGGTTGGGCTTGATCTAAGATCGAGATCGGGGGAGGGCGTCCCGCCTGCCCTCGATCGCCGAACTTCGACCGTTTCCCCCCCCCTGCGACCGAAACGCCGTTCGAGCTGGGTGTTTTCTCCGGTGTCTCTCCCCGTTGGCGGGAATGGGATAGCTAGGGGAAGCCGCGATATCGCGATCGATCGCGTTCGGTACGTTACGACAGAAGGAAAAACTCATGAATGCTGCTTGGCATCGAATTGTTAAATCGATTTATCGTAAAGAACCTATCTCGAGCTTCGTTCTGACGGTGGGCGCTGTAGACGCCGCCCTCGGCGGGTTGGGCGGAAGCGGATCGCTGCTGGTGTTCGGCATGGGAACCATCGGCGTCGCTGTCGCCCTGCGGTGGTGGCAAATTCAACGAGTCCAAGACCGACAACCCGAAACCGCTGCCGAATACTATCTGCCGCCGAGTCGTTCCGAGCAACCCCTCCCTCGTTTGACCAGCCATTCACGTCGCCGCTGACCAGAGGAGCTTCCGGAGAGGGGGAATCGGACATCAAAGAAGATTTTCAATTCAAATACATGCTTTGTAGTATTTGTCAAGAATTTTCTTGTAAAGTTTCTCGAAGTTCCCCAAGAGAAGAGGCGAGGGTTCTTGAAATCGACAGATGAAGATATAGTGATAGAATAAGACTTGTGAACTCAACAGAGTTTTCACGCTTCCCTCTACACCCTTCACTAAATACCGTGCCACTCCCCGATCGACGACCCAAACAACTCTCGCTCGGTCCTTTGGAAGCCGAGGTTTTAGATATTCTGTACGCCCTGGGTTCGGCGACTGTCAAAGAGGTGCGCGATCGCCTCTTAGCCGATCCCGATCGCGAGCTGGCCTATGCTTCAGTGACGACGGTACTGCGTCGGCTGACGAAGAAAGGCTGGCTCGAATGCGACAAGCGCGATCGCGCCTTTCGCTGGACGCCCGTGTTATCGCGGCAGGAAGCGCAAATGCTGCAATCCCACGATCGCCTGAAACAGTTTCTCGATATTAGCAATCCCGACGTGGTAGCGGCATTCGCCGACAGCCTCGACGGAGAACGCCTCGAACGCCTCGAAGCCATCGCCGCCCGCATTGAATCGATGCGTCAGGCGCGGGGGGCAGAGACCTAATGCACTTTTTAATGGTTTTAGCTGCCGTTCTCGGGAGCTTAACCTTTCGCTGCTGTTACGATCGCCTAGAGATTACCGGATACCGCGAACGCTGGTACGCGGCGCTGGCGCAACTGGTGTTTCCGCCGCTGTTACTGATCTCCACCGCGTTGGCGGTCGTCTGTATGGGAACCGAAGGCGAAATGGTCTGGGCGAAAACGGCTCACTTGAGTTACGGCATTTCGTCCAGTTTCCTGGGGATCGCCCTCGGATTGTTAATCTTGTCCGCAGCCAGCGCCTCCAAACAAACGCAGTCGCTGCGACGCTACCCCAAACAGCAAATTCTCGGGATGTCCTGTCGCCTGTTCGAGTGCGATATTCCCTTCAGCGCCGTCGTGGGATTGTGGAAACCGGAACTGGCGGTGGGACGGGGATTGCTCGATCGATTGGACGAAACCCGCCTCAAAGCCGTTCTCGCCCACGAACAAGCCCATCTGTACTATCGCGATACCTTTTGGTTTTTCTGGTTGGGTTGGTTGAAACGGCTGACCCGGTGGTTGCCGAAAACCGAAGCCGTTTGGCAAGAATTGCTGCTGCTGCGAGAAATTCGGGCCGATCGCTGGGCGGCGCAACAGGTCGATGGTTTGCTCCTGGCAGAGTCCCTGTTAACCGTAGCGAAAGCCCCATTTCAACCTTTACCTTGTGACGATTTCGGCGATCGATCCGACGTGAGTGCGGCCTTGAGTTGCGACGCCCCTCGCAGTCGCTTAGAAGAACGCATCGAGGCGCTGTTAGAAGACACACCGCCGATTCCTAACTGGCAACCCTGTCTGTGTCAGTGGTTGGCGTTGGCGTTCGTGCCGATGTCGATCGTGCCGTTTCATTATTAAATCTTAAATACAGAAATCCCTCAGAAATAGAGAAAATGGATAGAGAATTAGGATACCCTGATTCTCTATTCTTGCTTTTTGGCATCTTCAACTCGCATCTCGCATTTCGCTGTTCATGGCTGTCGATTTTCGCAACCGAAACACCATTTGGGCGTCCGTCGCCGTCGAAACCCTGGCCAAACTGGGTTTACAAACGGCGGTGATTTGTCCGGGGTCTCGATCGACCCCCCTCACTACCGCCTTCGCCGCCCACCCGGATCTCGAAGCGATTCCCGTACTCGACGAGCGATCGGCGGCCTTTTTCGCCCTGGGACTGGCCAAACGCACCCGACGCGCCACGGCGTTAGTCTGTACTTCCGGAACAGCGGCGGCGAACTTCTATCCCGCCGTGGTAGAGGCGCGAGAAAGCCGAGTGCCGTTGTTGGTCTTCACTGCCGATCGACCGCCGGAACTGCGCCACTGTCAAGCGGGACAAGCCATCGACCAACTGAAACTGTACGGCCACTATCCCACTTGGCAAACGGAACTGGCACTGCCGGAACTGAAGGTTTCGCAGTTGCACTACCTGCGTCAGACGATCGCCTACGCCTGGGAACGGACGCGGTTTCCCGTAGCCGGGGCGGTTCACCTCAACTGTCCGTTCCGCGACCCCCTGCCCCCCCTTCCCGAACCGGAGGCGCAGGCGTTCGCCTCTAAATTTCCCGAGGACTTTTTCGAGGGCTTGACGCCTCGAGACGGGGGATTTTTCCAGGCGTCGGCGAGGGATCTCGATCGCGCCTTTTCCGCGTGGCATCGCAGCGATCGCGGTCTGATCGTGGCCGGCGTCGCCCAACCCGCCAACCCTGAAGCCTACTGTCAAGCGGTGGCGCATTTCGCGAAAACCCTGGGATTTCCCGTTTTGGCGGAGGGACTGTCGCCGCTGCGGAATTATGCGTCTCTCAATCCCCATCTCGTCTCCACTTACGACTTACTGTTGAGAGATGCAGAACGGGCGAAAACCCTGGTGCCGGAGGTGGTGGTGCAATTGGGAGATTTGCCCACGAGTAAAGTCTTGCGGGAGTGGTTGGCGGCGGTGCAGCCACAGGTGTGGGTAGTCGATGACAGCGATCGAAACCTCGATCCTCTCCACGGAAACACCACTGTGTTACGGGTGTCCGTCGAACGGTTGCCGATTCCCGATCCCGTGGTGCCGCCGGGAGCGTCGGAGTTCTGTCGGGAGTGGTGTCAGGCGGATGCCGAGATGCGCCAGCGGATCGATCGCCGCTTTAGCGACACCGAGGATCTCGTGGAACCGAAGTTAGTTTGGACGCTTTCTCAGATATTGCCCCCAGCGACGCGATTGTTTGTGGCCAACAGTATGCCCGTGCGGGATTTAGAGTGGTTTTGGCAACCGAGCGATCGCCGAATCCGGGTGTGGTGCAATCGCGGCGCCAACGGCATTGACGGAGCCCTCTCGAGTGCTTTCGGTGTGGCGTGGAACGCTCGCGCCGTCTTGCTGACGGGAGATTTGGCACTGTTTCACGATACCAACGGCTTTTTATTGCGGCAGCGGTTTCGCGGTCATTTAACGGTGGTGTTAGTCAACAATCAGGGGGGCGGAATTTTTGAGATGCTCCCGATTTCCAAGTTCGATCCGCCCTTTGAAGCGTTTTTCGCCACGCCCCAGTCGGTGGACGTACCGTCGCTGTGTCGCGCTTACGGCGTCCAATACGAAGCGGTGGAGTCGTGGCAACACTTAACCTGCAACTTGAAAAAACTCCCCAAAACGGGAGTTCGCCTGTTGGAACTGAAAACCGATCGAAAAGTCGATGCGGCCTGGCGACAACGGCTGTTCGATACCGTTGCCAAGGGTGACACAGCGGTTTAACCGCGACCTTGTAATAGGTTGAACTGACAGAGCAAACTGACATTTTCCGGCGTGAGCAGTTTTTGCATTTCCGAAACTTGGTTGAGAAGCGAGATTTCGCGAGAAAACTCTTCTTCAAGGATTTGTAGGTATCGATCGCGGGCTTCGGGGGTATTCTTGGTTTGTAACATCGTCAAGGCCACTTTAATATTGGACATGGGACGACGCAGTTCCCGATCGAGGTTTTCCATCAAGCCGTCTTTGGCGTTGAGAAACTGTTGCAGGCGCGTCAGTTCGTCCGAGAGATGCGCCATGCGATCGAGCAGCGAGTCTTGTTTCTTAAACCGCGTTTCCAGCGCCCGTAAGAGTTCGTCTGCATCGAAGGGTTTGACGAGGTAATCGTCCGCCCCTAGTTCGATACCCTGTCGCATATCCGAGCGATCGGTTTTCGCCGTGAGAAAAATGAACGGAATCAGGGCGGTTTCTCGATCGGCTTGTAGTGTTTTTAAAACCCCGTAGCCGTCGAGTTCTGGCATCATGATATCGCAGACAATCAAGTCGGGATGTTCGGCACGAGCCCGGTCGATTCCTTCGTAACCGTTGGCGGCTCCAATGGCTTCAAAACCCTCTGCTTTAAGGATTTTGAGAATGTTTTTTTGTAAGATGTGTTCGTCTTCGATAACCAGAATTTTTTTCATCGTTCGTTAGAAAACGTCGATTGTAACTATTTTAGCGGCAGTTTAAGGACGCTACAAGAGTAAAGCCCTTGTATTGTACCATTGAGGAAATTTTCAGATTTTATTTAACTTTAAGTTTTTTAAAGCTAAGGAAAGGAGATAGACCAACTAACCGAGGGGAAAGGATTTGTCAGGGAAAAGTTAACAGTTGACAGTTTTTGACGTTCAGTGGTGCAGAAAACTTTTCGAGATTGGGGATTGACAAAATTCATATTATATGTATTTAAGTTGGAGCCAGATCCCCGGCATCTCCAAGATGCCGGGGATCTCCGGCAGCCATTTACCGATTTGAGATTTTTGGGCCAACCCTTTAATACGGCGATATCTTTTCTAACAAGGGTTTCAGGACTTTTCTGCACCACTAAGCTTCATCTCCTCATCCCCTCATCTCTTCATCCCCTTGACGTAGGGGAAGCGAAACGGTCACTTGGGTTCCCCGTCCCGATTCGCTATCGACCTCGATGGTTCCGCCGTGTAAATCGATACAGCGTTTAACGATGGCTAAACCGAGTCCCGTTCCGGGGATCGTCCCGACGTTTTTAGCGCGGTGGAAGGACTCGAACAGACGAGAAATATCTTCGCTGGGAATTCCAATACCGCGATCTTCAATCTCGAAGCGAACCCAATCCTCGTTTGAGATGACTGTAAAGCGAACGGGAGCTTCAGAAGGGGAGTATTTAAAGGCGTTAGAAAGTAAATTCGACAAAATCTGTCGCAAGAGCTTTTCGTCCGCTTGAATGACGAGGGGAGGCGCGGGAAGTTCCTGTCGAAAGGCGCGATCGCGACCGATGCTGTTGCTCAGTTGGGCGGTCAGACGTTGGCAAAAGTCTATCAGTTCCAGTTTGCCGGGATTGAAGTTGAGGGTTCCCGCTTCGCTTTTAGCAAAGGTGAGAACGTCGTCGAGGAGTTCCGTCATGTGGCGGACGGACGACTGAATTTGATCGAGTTGTTCGAGTTGTTCTTCCCGACTCCATTCGTAGCGGTGTAGCAGTTGCGCGGAGGATTGAATCACTGCTAGAGGGGTGCGGAATTCGTGAGAAGTCATGGAGACGAAGCGAGATTTGAGATCGATGAGTTCCCGCTCTTTTTCGATGGCTTTGATGACTTCGGCTTCAGCCCGTTTGCGTTCGGTGATGTCCTGTCCGAAGCTGATGGTGGTGTTGTCGGAGAGGCGGACGGTCGCCCAAGACATTTCCAGTTGGTGGCCGTCGCGACGATGTACGGTGAAGTCTTGCCAACCGGGAGAGGCGGCACGCACGTATTCGAGGGCTTGTTGTCGATAGTCGGGATCGGGATAACAGGCGGCGAAGAGGTCGATTGTTTGGGCTTCGGCGAGGGACCAACCAAGGGTTTCTTCGAAGCAACGGTTGATGAGTTGGGGGGTTTCGTCGGGGTCGAGGAAGCAAATGGCGACGGGGATTCGATCGACGATGGTTTGGAAGATTTCCGTTTGTTGTTTGAGGGCGGCTTCGGCTTGTTTTCGATCGCTGATATCTTGCACGACGGCGACGAAGTAGGGATCGACGCTCGGGAGCGGTCCGTATTCAGTTTCGGAGGTATCCTGAACGATCGAAATCGTGACGTTGGTCCACACGAGGGAACCGTCAGCTTTTTGGTAGCGTTTTTCTAAAGAACGGGTAGGCGCTCGATCGTTCAGCAAGTCATGCATGGCCTGGCGGGTCATTTCGAGATCCTCGGCGTAAGTCATTTCCAGACAGCCGGTTTGTGCCAGTTCGTCACTGCTGTAACCGAGGATATCGCAGAGCTTCTGATTGACGAACTGCCAGCGTCCTTGTAAGTTCACTTGGGCGACGCCCACGGCCATCTGCTCGAAGAGCGATCGAAACTTGGCTTCGCTGCGTTGCAAGGCCACGGTACGCTCGGCAACTTTGATTTCGAGTTCTTGGTTGAGCTGCCGCAGGGCTTCTTCAGCCTGTTTGCGAACGGTGATGTCTTGGGCGATGCCGACGATTTGCTCGGGGATGCCCTCGTCGGTGCGGTTGAGGATGGTTTCGCGGCTGTGAATCCAACGCCAATCGCCGTCGGCGCCCCGCACGCGAAATTCACTATCGAGAACTTGGCCTTCAACGACTTCGGCGAAGCGTTCTCTCTGTTGGCTGAGACAGTGGATATCGTCGGGGTGGACGATGATCGAGAGGAATTGCGAGGACATCGCTTGAATGCGTTCGGGGCTGTAGCCGAGGAGTTGGGTGACTTGGCGGTTGACGTAGACGTTGCGTTCGGCAATCAGATCGTAGACGTAAAGAACGTCTGGGGTGGCGTCGGCGATTTGTTGGACGAGACGCTGTTGTTGTTGTAGGGCGATTTCGAACTGTTTGCGTTCGGTGATGTCGATGCCGACGGTGACGGCGGCGCGACCGCGATCGTATTTTTGGGCGACGACGAGGTATTGACGCAGGGTCTCGCCGATGGGGGTGTCGATGACGCGGCCGCAGGTTTGGGCGTCGCTGTCGAGGAACTGTCGCACGAAGTTGGAAAATTGGTTGTTGCTGCCTTGGAAGCCGACGTCCCGACCGGCGAAGTCTTGGGGGTCGAGGCCGTAGGCGGTGGCCAGGTGGCGGTTGACCCCTTGGTAGCGGCCGTCACTGCCTATCCAAGAGACGAATCCGGGGATGGCGTCGAGGACGGCTCTCATGCGATCGTTGGTTTGTTGGAGGTCTTGTTGGGTTTGTTGGCGTTTGCGAATTTCAGCCCGTAGGATTTCGTTGGTGCTGCGAAGTTGGGCGGTGCGGGCTTCGACGCGACGCTCGAGTTCGTCGGCCAGGGTTTTGATGGCGTCTTCGGCTTGTTTGCGAGCGGTGATGTCTCGGGTGACCCAGAGAACGGATCGATCGCCGGTCGGGTTGGCGTTGCGGGCGACCCAGACCACGGAGCTTTGGGCGATGGGAGAGATGCGAGCTTCGAACCAGAGGGGGGCTTCCTCGTCGTCGGGAAGGTTGTACTCGAAGCGGACGGTTTGATGGGTTTCGAGGGCTTGGCGGATTTGTGCGGTGAAGTTTTCGGCGTAGCCTTCTTCAAAGAAGCAGGAGATGGTGCGATCGATCCACAGGCTCACATCGGGATCGACGGGATCGGGGCTGGGAAGTCCCACTTCAAAGCGATCGCCGTCGAGTTCGATTTCGAGGACGATGTCCTGCATCGCCGCCAGGATCGTCCGTAGTTGGGAGTAACTGGTGGCGAGTTTTTCTTGCAAGAGTTCTTGTTCGGCGGTTTCTCGATCGATGCGCTCTTGGAGTTCCGTGACGTGCTGTTTGAAGTCTGCTGCTTCTCGCAGCAGGGCGTTTTTGGAAAGGCTTCCCACGAGGCGATCGCTGTTGTCGAGGACGGGAAGGGTTTGTAGGGGCGTGTTCTCGAACCAGCGGCTGAGGGTGTCCCATGCTGGCAATTGGCACTCTCGGACTCGGGGGAACGTCCGCACCATGACTTCGCCGACCGCTTGGGTTCGATCGAATTCGGGATTTTTAACCAGATGTAAGAGTTGGCTTTCCCCAAAAGCTCCGACGAGCTGATGGTTCTCGCAGACGAACAGGGTGGTTTGACAGCGTTCGGAGAGTCGATCGATCGCTTCGGATAGGGGAGTATCTGGCGTCAGCGTTGGGGGGGGGCACTCGATGGCTTGGCGGATCGCACGATCGAACATGGTGGGGGGTTTCAAGGTGAGAGGACGGTTCGAGATGGAGTGAGAACATAGCATTATTTTAATTCTCCGTATTTACACGCATAGCTTAAACCTTATATTTACTTAGAAAAAGTTCCGCGATATCGACAATTTTCAAATGTTTTTTTTACGAATACACTGATAGATATACAGGAAGAAACATGAAGCATTTTTAAAAGTTTAACACGACTTTAAAAGCTTCTATATGTTTCTTAAAAAAAGTTGATTTTCCGCAAACAGATCGGCATTTAATTTTACAATCCCTCGATTTCGAGAGGTTTGGCGGAGTTTGAAGTAAGTTCGAGGTGTGGGAATGTCTCAAGCAAAACCATCTACAAACCGACGGTTAGTCGAAGCCATCGCCCAGATTTACAAAACTCGAAAAACGGGTAGACTCTCGATTGCTGAAAACCAGCGCCGTTGGTATTTATATTTCGAGAGCGGTCGTCTCACCTACGCCATCGATCCCGTTCATCGTGTCAGACGTTGGTATCGCGCCCTCGAACGCTACTGTCCCGAAGCCTCGGAAGCGTTACAGACCCCGTCGGGGCGGGGGGAATTGTGGGAATACGACTGTTTGCAAGAAGCTCTGCTCGAGGACCGGGTCACCCTGTCCCAAGCTCGAGACATTTTATATACCAGCGCTCGGGAAGTATTCCTGTCGTTGCAAGACCTCGGGGAAGTCAACTTCCGTTGGAAAGACAAAACCCTTCACAACGAGACGCTGCTTTTGCCCCTGTCCCTGTCGGCGTTGGAACTCAAACAACTGCTGCGAGACGTACAGGCGTTGGCTCGGCAGTGGCAGGCTTTGGGACTGCGCCCCCAAGATGCCAATCGCGCTCCTCGACTCGATCGTAATTGTCGCACTCCCGGTTCTGCCTTTTCCAACCTCCTGCAAAGCTTCGACGGACAACATACCGTTTGGGACTTGTTGGTACGCCTCGATTCTTCTATGTCCGTGGTGACTCGCCTGCTGAGCCACTTTCTCGAACAGGGCGTTTTGACCTGGAAAGATCTCAAAGACGTTCCCCTACAACAAAGACAGCCAGCGCGGATTCCCACCATCGCCTGTTTGGACGACAGCTCGCAACTTCACAGCCACCTCGGACAGATCCTGTCCCAAGCAGGCTATCGCTTCCAAGGCTTTCAAGACCCTGTAGAAGCCGTTCCGGCCATCATTCAACAAAAACCAGACTTGCTGTTCCTCGACCTCGTAATGCCTGTGGTAAACGGCTACGAAGTCTGCGCTCAACTGCGTCGCGTGTCGGCATTGCAATCGATGCCCATCGTGATTTTAACCGGTCGAGATGGGTTGGTCGATCGCCTGCGGGCGCGGATGGTTGGCGCTTCGGATTTTATCGCCAAACCCGTCTCCCAATCCGAGGTACTGTCAACAGTCCTCAAACATCTATCGAACGCCAACGACGAAGTTTCCCATTCGATTTCTTCCTCGTTCGCTCAAGTGAGGTTTGCATAATGTACCAACGCCAATCCTTCCCACCTCAATCCTTCCAATGCCAATCGTTCCCACCCAAATTGTGGAGTCGATCGCCGACCGAGTTCAATTTTCGGGTCTCTACCCCAGGAACTCCCATGAAACCTCCGATCTCGTATAAACTCATTGTCCTTCCCGACAGTGTATTAACTCGGAGTTTGCTCGTACAACAGGATTTTCGTCCGGTTCCCATCGCGCCGCAATTTCTGTATCGGGAACTCGAAGGTGTCCGGGGGATTCAAATCGCCGAGCGACTCGAATCGATTCCTCTTCCCAGTCGCGAAGCCTCACAATATATTGTGACCGATCGCTCCTTCCAAACCAGTAACTTACTGTTTGAATTTCTAAACGCTCAACCGTTAAGTTTGTTTCGGGCAGATAATCCTTATGATTGGTTTCCCTCTCTCCTTGAAGAAAAATCTTTATTTTTCAACTATCAACCCATTTTCGATTTAGAACTCGCCGAGATCGTCGGACACGAATGTTTTGCTCGAGCGACCTCGGCGACGGGAACTTGCTTGAACGGTCGTCAACTCCTCGAGGCGGCAACGGTTACGGGACTGACGCCGCAATTTGACGATTTGGTTCGGACGCTGTGTTTGCCGACGATCGCGCAGTTTCCCAAATATCAAACTTTTTTTATTAACGTTTCTCCGGTTACGTTAGTCCGGCAGCCTCAGTTTCTCTCCGATACCTACACCCTGACGCGGGAGTTGAACTTACCGACGACGAATCTCTTTTTCGAGTTTTCTGAAGCGGAGTTGTTACGACAACCCGAACGAGTGAGAAATGCGATCGCTCAATTACGGGAATGGGGCTTTGGCATTTCGATCGATGATTTTCGTGGGGATTTACTCGCCGATCGCCGCTTGCAAGAGATCTATCCTAACGCTATCAAATTTGAAGGGGAGCAGGTTCGCCGCAGTCGCCGCGATCGCGACGCCTACGCCTCTCTCTCTCGCACGATCGAGACGGCTGACAACTTGGGTATCGCCACCATCGCCAAAAGTTTAGAAATTCCCGCCGATCTCACCTATTGCCGCCAATTAGGAATCGATTTCGGACAGGGTTTCCTGTTAGGACGCCCAACTCCTACAGTTAACAGTTAACAGTTAACAGTGAACAGTGAACCGTGAGCTGTTTCACTGCATCCCCTCATCTCCTCATCTCCTCATCTCCTCATCTCCTCATCTCCTCATCTCCTCATCCCCTCATCTCCTCATCTCCTCAACGAAATTGTTGTCCAAGTTGCAATCAGTTCGAGGAATTCTCGCTAACCTGAGAAAAAGGGACTCGTGAAGGAGACGTCATCGGGTAGGCGGCGATCGCTCGTCTCGACCCGTCTCGAACGGTTGCCCTGTCAGAGAGAGAGGCAACTTCGGCGTTGAGAGCCGCTGTTGTGGCACCGATGGGAGGGGGTTGCTATTTTTTAAAAACTGTTACAATTGTTAACACGCGGTGAGTTGTCCATAGTCCAGGCGCATCTATCGCGCTAACGGCGCGGAGCGCGTGGCGACCGAGTTCCTTGGTTCTCGCTCTCACGGCGAACGGCGACCTCCGCAACGGCGCGAGCCGCTGCTTGAGGCAATTCCGTTTTAAGGAAAGTTACGTCGTCATCGATCGCGCCCAACAAGAAGTCCGTCGTCATTCATCCCTCGAAACCTGCGTTATGAAGACTGCTCAGACCTCTACAGACTTGGTTCGCACCTACCTGCGCGAAATCGGTCGGGTTCCTCTACTCACCCATGAGGAAGAAATTCTCTACGGAAAGCAGGTTCAGCGATTCACAGCCTTACTAGAAACGAAAAACCAACTTGCGGAACAGCTCGATCGAGAGCCGACGCTGAAAGAGTGGGCCGAAGCCGCCGACCTTTCTCAAGCGGCTCTGCAAAAGGCGATCGAAGCGGGGGAATTCGCCAAACGCAAGATGGTTGAAGCCAACCTGCGGCTCGTGGTCTCGGTTGCTAAGAAATATATCAAACGAAACGTTGATTTACTCGATTTAATCCAAGAAGGCACCATCGGGATGCAACGGGGCGTTGAAAAATTCGATCCCACGAAAGGTTATCGCTTTTCGACTTACGCCTACTGGTGGATTCGTCAGGCCATCACCCGCGCCATCGCTGAAAAAGGTCGCACGATTCGCCTGCCGATTCACATTACGGAAAAACTCAATAAAATCAAAAAGGTTCAACGTCAACTGACGCAAAAACTGGGACGGGCGGCGACGGTCGCCGAAATCGCTGAAGAAATGAACCTGACGCCCAAACAAATTCGAGAATACCTCGAACGGGCCCGTCAACCGCTGTCTCTCGATTTGCGCGTTGGCGACAACCAAGATACGGAACTGGCGGATTTGCTGCAAGATGACGGCCCTTCGCCGGAAGATTTTGCGGTTCAATCCTCTCTTCGTAGCGACCTGGAAACCTTGATGGCGGATTTGACGCCCCAACAGCGGGAAGTTTTGGCGTTGCGCTTCGGTTTGCGCGACGGTAAGGCCATGACGCTGGCGAAGATTGGCGATCGACTCAAGATTAGCCGGGAACGGGTTCGTCAAATCGAACGGGAATCCCTCACGAAACTCCGCAAACGTAAGGCGGATATGGGCGAGTATTTGGCCAGTTAGGGGGAATGGGTCACGGGTAACGTTGACATTTTAACCAAAGTATGTTATAGGGCGCGATTTACTTTCGTGACTTCAATTTCTCCGACTGTTACGGGCGATCCGATGGGTCGCCCGTTTTTAATGAGGGTAACGGTGAGGGTATGGCGACCGGGGGCGGTGGTTTCGGGAATCTGGAGAACTCGCACGTCTCGTAAGAGGCTGTTGGGGGCGATTTGGCGGGGAAACCAAAAGCCGCCGAGGAGGGGTTTTGTTTCTTGAATGTCGCTGAGGGTCAGTTGGAGGGCGAGGTTTTTGGGCGGACGGGCGAGAAATTGCCAGAATGTTGAAATTTCGAGGGATTCTCCGGGTTCGATCGATCCGGGTAAGGGTTCGCGTCCGACTAAGATGCTGTGGTTTTCCAGGGGACGGTTGAGGGAAATTATCCGGTCTAAGTCGCTGGGGGTGGGAACGGGACCGGGATAGACCCAGGCGTACTCGATTCCTTGTAAGTTGACGGTGTGAAGGGGGGTTTGGCGGCGGAAATAATTCACCATCTTGGGATCTGGAAGCTTTCGCTGAATTTGGTTGACGTACAACACGACTCGGTTGCTTTGAGTCCACTCGGGGGCGGTGTCGGTGTCGCGGGATCGATCGATTTTTACCACTTCCCCTCGGAAATAGGCCCGAAAGACGGTTCGATACCAACTCGCCACGCGCATTCCTTCGGCTTGGGGTTGTTGGTTCAGCCACCACGCCGCCCGTTCTAAGCCTTCTCCTTGTCCGATGGTGAAGATTTCTTCGGCTGCTGAGAGTCCGCCGAAAAGGGGGTTGTAATAGGTGACGTAATCGGGGGCGTAGGGAAGTAGCGTCGTGGCTTGGACGGCGAGAAGTCCTCCGATGAAGACTTTTGCGGATTTGAAGGGTTTGAGGCTGGAGGCGATGGACCACCATCCGACGGCGGCCACCACGACTAACCAGGGATAGGTGGGGAGAGGATAGCGATCGAGTTTGTTGGAAAAGACGGAAAACACGACCAACATCGACGCCGACAACCCCAGTAATACGGTCAGTTCGGGGACGTAGGGGGTCTGTTTCCGCCATCGGGGAACCCCGAGGCGGAGGATTCCAGCCAGGAGTCCCACTTGAAACAGGGGAGAGAGGCGATACAGCATCGCTAGGGGATAAAACAGCAGTCCCACTTCGTCGGTGGTTTCGCCCAGGAAGAAGAAGTGGCCGCGGGCGGATTCGTCCACTAAGTCTTCGTAAAGCCGCTGGAGGGTTTCCCAGGGTTCCACCCACAACATCGGCCAGAGTAAAACGACGGTGGCGATGAGGGCGAGGGTCCACAGGGCGATTTCGATCGATCGCTGTGGCCAGCCTCGAGGGGCAAAGGAGGGTTTCGCCCGCCCCATTTCGATGGCGATGAGGGCGGCGACGAGGCCGGGAAGGATGAAGAGAATTGTGATTTTTCCGGCGGCGGCTAGTCCCATGGAGACCCCCGAGGCCAGCAGCCAGGTGAGTTTTCGCGGCGGTTGGGGAAACTTTAAGGGGGTGGTATCGGGGGGTAAACGTAAATATAGAAGCCCCCAGAGGACGCTGAGAGCGGCGAAATTTATCATTAGGGCATCGGTTGTCAAAAATCGCTGATACCCTAGGAAAAACGGCTCGAACATCAGTAAGCCGATGGAGAGAAGGGCGATCGCGTTTCCAAACAGTCGCCGCAGTAAGACGGTGATTCCCACTGTTGTGGCGGCGGTGACGAGGGCTTGCAGCAAGCGAGGTAGGACAAACCAACTGATGCTGTAATATTCGTAACGGAGGCATTTCTCGAAGTCGGTGAAGGGTTCTGTTAAGCCGAACCATTGGGGAAATGCCTGTTGTAAGGTACAGTTGAGTGCCATCGCCCACCCTGTCAGCCACATATTTGTTACGCCGGGATGGTGGCGTTCGTAGGTACTATCGAGATCGACGGCGAGAATTTCGCGAACGAATGTCGCTCCCCGTCGCAGCCAGGAGATTTCATCGACGTTGAGGGGAACGGTAATCGCCCAAACTCGCAGTGAAAGGGCGATGAGAAAGATTGCTAACAGGAGATAAAGGGAAGATCGATCGGCGTTCGGCGAGTTCGGGCGGCGAGGTTCGGGCAACATCGATGAATTTCTTTTAAGAGAGTTAAACACCAAAAAACGGCTTTTGGGTTGAGGAAACGCCACGGTAACTTTACGATCGAAGGGATTCAACTGGATGGGGAACGTCTCTTGACAAAGGCGAGGCTTTGCTATTCGATATCTAGAATTGTTTTCGATCGCGCTGTTGCGGTTGGCTTTTCGTTCTTTTTGGGGAAACGCTGAAGGACGACAATTCCAAATTTCTGTTGTACCACGTGGGGCAGCTCTGTGCGTCAATCTCTTTTTACAAGGCAGGATAAACGCTCGCAATCGAGCCTCATTTCGCGCAGTTTCGCAAACGAGCGATTTTGGGGAATTGCCAGTGTCGTCTGTGGGCTAGTTTACGCCATCGCCGTGCTTCCGGCGTCGTTCGATGGAGACTATATCGTTCAAGATGATGCTCGTCAGCATGTGTTTTGGATGCGGCGGTTTCTCGATGGGGATTTGTTTCCTAACGACGCGATCGCGGATTATTTTCAGTCGGTTTCTCCGGTGGGATATGCTTCGCTCTACCGTTTTGCAGCCAGTTTTGGACTCGATCCGTTTGTGTTTAATAAGATACTTCCGGTGTTCCTGGCTGGAATTCTCACCGCTTACGGATATGGGGTGTTTTTACAAGTTTTTCCGATTCCCTTTGCGGGGTTTTTATCGACGCTCGTTCTCAATCAGACGTTATGGTGTAAGGACGATTTGATTTCGGGAACGCCGCGAGCCTTTTTGTATCCGATTTTTTTGGGATTTTTATTCTATTATACCAAAAAAAATACGATAATGTCTATCGTTTTTGTAATTTTAACGGGGCTGTTTTACCCGCAGTTTTTACTCATCGAACTGGGAATTTTAATTTTAGACGGATTGGGATGGGTTCGACTCCGAGATATTTCGGATTCTATTAAAAGTCTTTTTTTTAAGAAATCGGGCTTGATTGAATTAGAAAATAACTTAGAAAATAACTTAGAAAATAACGGGAACCCAAACAACGGCAAGCCGCCTCGAAATTTCAGGATTTTAGATCCTAAAAGGCGAGAAAAATTTGGAAAATTAAATGGGGCTTCGATATTTCATTTATTGAATATTGCCGTCATCGTGGCGATGCTGGCAAGTTATGCTTTAAAAACCAACGAATACGCCCCTGTCGTCAATGCGGAACTCGCGAAACAACTTCCCGAATTTCTTAAAGGCGGACGGATTTATTTCTTTCACTCCGATCCTTTTGAGTTTTGGCTGTTGAGAAATCGCAGCGGTTTTTTGCCGCAAAAAACGGCGTTGACGCTGTGGGTTGGAATGCTGTTGCCGATTTTGTGGTATCGGCGCGATCGCTTTCCTTTATTGCAACAGCTCACCGCCAACGCCAAGCTGTTTTTTCAAATCCTGATTACGTCGATCGCCCTATTTTTTATCGCCCACGCCCTACTGTTCAAATTACATCTTCCCAGCCGTTACAGCGAACATACGCTGATTGTTTTACTGTCTTTTGCGGCGGGAATTTCGGCGACGACACTCCTCGATGCGGCTTGGCGTTGTCGCCAGCGACGGCGGTTGAAAGCGGGGTTGGCGTTACTTTTAATTCTGTCGATCGTCGTTTTTCCGGTGTTCCTCGATCGATTCCCAAAAACCTACAGTCTCGTCGAAGGCGAAGCCCCGCAACTTTACGAATTCTTCCAGCAACAACCGAAAGACATTCTCATCGCGTCTACCGCTAAAGAAGCCGACAACCTCCCCACTTTCGCCCAGCGATCGATCCTCGTCGGACATGAATACGCCATTCCCTACCATTACGGCTATTACCAACAGTTTCGCGATCGAGCCGTTGCCGTCTTCGAGGCACAATACAGCCCCACCCTCGAACCCGTCAAACAAACCATTAGCGACTATAACATTGACTTTTGGCTGTTAGACAGAAACGCCTTTTCCCCCGACTATCTCAGCGATCGCCAGTGGGGAAGTCGCTGGCGACGCCAGTTTATCCGAGATCCCCAACTTATCGCCCGTCTCGAAAGTGGCGTTCCCCCCGCCCTCGCCGCCTCGGTTCCCGCCTGTAAAGTGTTCGAGACACCCGAACATCAGGTATTATCGGCGTCTTGTCTCCTATCAGCCCCCTAGAGAATGGCGAGAAAAATGGCGATCGCACATCTCCAAACCTTCTTAATTCGCCCCATTTCCCAAATTCCCCGGTTCGTTACCGGGTTTTGGTTCGCCCTGAGTTTGGCGGCGAGTAGTTTTTACAGCCTTCGAGTCGTCTCGCAAGCCCTGTCTCACGAGTATCTGGTTTCTGACGACGGGCGACAACATCTGTTTTGGATGCGGCGGTTTCTCGATTCGGGGCTGTTTCCCGACGATGCGATCGCCGATTATTTCCAATCCGTCGCCCCCCTGGGCTATCAGGGGTTTTACTGGATCTTCGCCCAACTGGGAATCGATCCTCTCGACGTGGCGAGGGTGATTCCCTTTCCCCTGGCGTTGTTGGCGACGGGGTTCGCCTTTGGGCTGACGTTGGAAATTTTCCCGATTCCTTCAGCGGCGTTTTTCAGCAGCGTTTTGTTGATTCAAAATCTCTGGATGCGAGACGATCTCGCCTCGGCGTCAGCGAGGGCGTTTCTCAACCCCCTGTTTTTGGCGTTTCTCTATTTTCTGATGCGGCGAAAAACCCCCTGGATGCTGCTGTCGCTGTTGGGGGTGGGCTATTTTTACCCGCAATATCTACTCGTGGCGGCGGGGGTGTTGCTGCTGTTTCCGCGAAACTTCCTCCAACTCAAATTCCCCCCAGCGGGAAATCTCCTCGCCCTCGCCCTCTGCGGGGCGATTCTGCTTCCCTACGCCTTCAAAACTTCCGATTTCGGTTCGGCGTTTTCTCTGGTGGAAGCCCGTCATCTCCCCGAATTCCAACCGGGAGGGAGAACCGCCTATTTCGCGAAAGACTGGGGGCGGTTTTGGCTGAGTGGAAGTCGAACCGGATTACAACCCGCCCTCGATCCCCCGTTACTCTGTTTGGGATTGCTGCTTCCGCTGTGGCTGCGAGGGCGATCTCCTTTAAAATCGCCTTTAAAATCTCATTTACACCATATATATATAGTGTCGGCGTTGGTAATTTCGAGTTTGACGTGGTTCTTCCTCGCCCACCTGCTGGCGTTTCGCCTGCATCTCCCCAGTCGCTACACGCAGCATAGTTTGCGGATTGCGATCTCGATCGCCGCCGGAATTTCGATCGTCTGGATTCTCGAGAGTCTGTGGCGTTGGGCGAAACCGTCATCTCGGAGATTTAGAGGAGGTGTCGCCGTGACGGTGACTGTGGCGATTTTCGGATATCTCGCGGCGTATCCGTTTTCTTTGGGAAATTACCCGAAAACCAACTATATTGTCGGTTCCCATCCTCAACTTTACGAGTTTTTCCAGCAGCAACCGAAGGATACTCTCATCGCGTCTCTGTCGCCGGAAGCCAACAATCTCCCCACTTTCGCCCAGCGATCGATCTTCGTGGGTTACGAATACGCGATTCCTTTCCACCGAGGCTATTATCACTTACTTCGCCAACGGGCGATCGATCTCCTCGAGGCTCACTATACCTCAGATGAGAATCAGTTGAGGCAGTTTGTGGAAGCCCACGACATCGATTTTTTCCTCATCGATACCGACGCCTTTTCTCCGGAATATCTTCTCGAATCCCGATGGCGTCGATCGTATCCCCAGGAAACCGACGCGATTCGCCGACGGCTTCTCAGCGGAGAAATCCCCGCGTTACAAGGATTCCTCGAAACCTGCGGAGGTTTTTACAATGAAGATCCAACCGAAAATTTAGCGGTTGTCGCGAAATCCTGTATCGTGAAAGCTGAACCACAGTGAGTTTCGTCGGTATGGCGTATCGAAAGTTTTCCTTGGTTTGGCTACAGCGAGCGATCGCCTTTGTGGTGATTTGCGGGGTGTTTTTCCGAATTTACAACCTCGATGGAAAAGTCTATTGGTACGACGAAACCATGACTTCCCTTCGCGTCGCTGGATACACGCAGGCGGAGTTCGTTCGCGAAGCGGCGAACGGAGAAATTACGAGTATCGAACGTCTGAGAAACATCTATCAGTATCCGAACGAAACCCGAGATTTATCGGATTCCATCGATGCCCTGGCTCGGCATCCCGAACATTCTCCTTTATATTATATCCTGGCTCGGTTTTGGCTGCAAGTTTTCGGGAATTCTGTAATTGCTATTCGCAGTCTTTCGGTCGTTTTTGGAATTTTGGCGATTCCGTTAATGTACTGGCTCTGTTGCGAGTTATTTTCCCAGCCGTTAATGTCCGGGTTGGGGGTCGCCATTTTCGCCATTTCTCCGTTTCACGTACTGTACGCTCAGGAAGCCAGAGAATATAGTTTGTGGACAGTAACAATTTTACTATCGAGTGTTGTTTTGTTACGGGCGGTTCGAGAATCGAAATATCGCGTGGCGACGCCGATGTGGTTGCTGTACGGCGTTATCGTGGCTTTGAATTTGTACGCTCATCCTTTTGCGGCGTTCGTTTCGGTTTCTCACGGGTTGTACGTGGTGTTGACTCAAGGATGGAAAAAACTTAAAAACGTAATTTCTTACGGCTGGGCGTCGCTTTTAGGAATTATTTTATTTTCGCCTTGGCTCTATGTTGTTGTCCAAAATATATCGTATTTCGTCAAAAATACTCAAAGTACCATGTCGCCTCGGGATAACCTGCATTTAATTTGGGGTTTGAATCTCAGTCGAATTTTTATCGATGTAAATCAGGGAACTAGCCCCCTCAATCCGTTGCTGTACTTGGCAATTTTTCTGGTTCTCTATTCTATCGTGGTTTTGGTTCGATCGACCCCCCCGAAAACTTGGCTGTTTGTCGTACTGTTAATGGGGGTGACGGGAACGGCGTTATTGGTTCCTGATATCCTGGTTGGGGGACGACGATCGAACAACCTTCGCTATGTGGTTCCTTGCGTCATCGGAATTCAGTTAGCGGTGACGTATCTCTTCGGAACGAAACTTTCGACGCTGTGGCTGGGAGTGCGCCAACACCGACGCTGGAAATACGCGATTTTATTCCTGTTTTTCTGCGGATTTATTTCCTGTGCGGTGAGTTCCCAGATTCCCGTTTGGTGGAACAAAAGTTACGCCAAAAGCCGCTACAACCCCGCCATCGCTGAAATTATCGCTCAAAGCGATCGCCCGTTGGTGATTAGCGATGAAAAGCCGGGGAGATTGCTCTCGTTGAGTCACTTACTTCCCCCCGATGTCGATATTCAGATTTTGAAACCTTCCCAAGTTCCCGAAATTCCCGATGGCTATTCTCCGGTGTTTTTGTATCGCCCGTCAGAACCGTTAAAAGGGGCGATCGCACAGCGATATAACGCTCCCATCGAACGGGCGTATCAAGGATGGCTGTTTGTTATTGATAATTGAGAATTGATAACCGTTGAGTTGGCGAAACCCAACCGCCCATCGCTTTCGGATTCTAAAATTGATTCAATCTCAAATTGGAGACGCTAGAGGAAATGTTGTTTATCAATAAATCTCAAATAACGTCGCCGAAGACGCTATCTTGGATTATAATTATATATGCGATCGCCGTTCGTTTCGTACAGTATATTGCCAATCGATCGCTCTGGGCGGACGAATCAGTATTGGCGTTAAATATCGTCGATCGTAACTATCTAGAACTTCTCGAACCTCTCGATTACAACCAAGGCGCCCCCATTGGATTTCTCTGGGTAGAAAAACTCGCAATACAGCTACTTGGAAATAACGAATACGCCTTGAGGCTATTTCCCTTTATCTGCGGAATCGCCTCAATTTTCCTATTTTACGACTTAGCCAAACGCAGCTTAAACCACTACGGCGTTCCGATGGCGTTGGCGTTTTTCGCCACTTTAGAATATTTGGTGTATTACACCACCGAATTAAAACAATATTCCAGCGATGTCGCCGTCGCCTTGATTCTGGCGTGGCTGACACAGGATTTACTCAAACGAGACTTAAACTTCAAAAACACCGCAATCTACAGCATTATCGGGGCGGTTATCATCTGGTTTTCCCATCCCGCCGTTCTCGTCGCAGGAGGTTTCGCCCTATTTTCCCTCATCAAACTGTGGCGAAACCGGGATTTTCAACGACTCCCCAAACTCATTACCGTCTTCGCCGTGTGGGGAATCAGCTTTCTCGGCTTTTACTTCCTCTCCATCCAATCGTTGAGTAACAACGAAACCCTGATGGAATCATGGCGGAGTGCATTTCCCTCAGAACTTACCGATATTAACTGGTTAGCCGAAAAATGGTGGAAACTCTTCGAGAATCCCTTGGGATTTTCCGAAAATTACTACATCATCGCCGCGAACGTTTTCTTCTTCATCGGCGTATTTTCCCTCTTTCGCCGCAACCCCTCCATCCTGGCTTTCCTCACCTCGCCTCTCCTGGCGACGATTCTCGCGGCGTATCTGCGTCAATACCCCTTCCGCAATCGCTTACTTCTGTTTCTGACGCCGTTTATCATTCTCCTCATCGCCGAGGGGCTTCATTACTTACGAAATACCGACTCTCGCAAATTTATCGAATTCAAACACATCGGAACAGTTTTCTTCATCCTTCTGATTATCCAACCCCTTTTCCAAACTACCGCCTTATTCGTCAATCCTATCACCCGAGAAGAAATTCGCCCCGTCATCGCCTACGTGAAAGAACACCAGCAACCGGGAGACGTTCTCTATATCTTCCAGCGAGGAGAATATCAGTTTCAATATTACGCCGAAAAATTCGGCTATGAAGAGGGCGATTACATCGTCGGCGTTGACGACTTAGAAGATGGAAAAGAAGTCTCGCCGCCAGAGTGGGAACGTTACACCCAAGATTTAAATGCGTTGCAGGGAAATCCTCGCGTCTGGCTGATTTTTTCCCATATCGACGATGTAGAAGAAGAACGCGATCGCGTCTTAGGCTACATTGACAGTTTAGGACAAAAGCGCGATCGATACGACGCCCCCGGTGCCTTCGCTTTGTTGTACGACTTTACAGCCAACGATGAAACTCCCTAAATCTCTCAACTTCAGCTTAAAACTGCTGTGTATCGCCGTCATCGTTCTCGGGATTTTCTATCGCGTCACCAACTTAGGCTTTAAATTTTACTGGGGCGACGAAGTTCGGACTTCCATGCGAATTTCGGGATATACCGAAGAAGAAGTTATCGAAACCAGCTACACCGGAGAAATCCTCGAATTTAGCCAACTGCAAGCCTATCACTATCCGCAAAACAGAACCGTTTCCGATACCCTTTCCGCCCTCGCCCACCATCCCGAACATCCACCCTTATATTACCTGTCATCGCGATTTTGGGTGCAGTTTTGGATGCAGTGGTTTTCCGATTCCGTGGCGGTGACGCGGAGTCTCTCGGCGGTGTTTAGCTTACTGGCGATTCCCTGCGCGTTTTGGCTGTGTCGAGAAATATTCGCCGATTCCCGGGTGGCTTGGGTTGCAACGGCGTTAGTCGCAATTTCCCCGTTACATATTTTATACGCCCACGAAGCGAGACAGTATAGTTTGTGGGTGTTGGTGACGCTGTTTTCTAGTGGAATGTTGGTTCGATCGCTCCGCCGTTCTACCGTAAAAAACTGGGGGATTTACGCTTTCAGTATCGCCCTCGGTTTGTACTCGCATTTGCTTTTTGCATTGGTGGCGATCGCTCACGCCATTTACGTCTTTGCAACCGAAGGAATCCGCCGCAGCAAAACCGTAATTTCCTATCTCGTTTCCAGCATTCTCGGCGGCTTGCTATTTTCCCCCTGGATTTGGATTATCGTCACCAAAACCGCCCGAACCAGCGAAGCCATTGAAGAAGGGGAGTCGAGTGTAGAATTCTCCTTTTTAGTCTATCGTTGGTTTCGCAACCTCAACCGCGTCTTCTTCGACGCCAATCTCGGGGATATCAACTTTATTTTAGTCCTGTTTGTTCTATACGCCCTCTATATTTTAATCCGAGAAAATCCGCGAAAAACTTGGTTTTTGGTCTTGACAATTGTGGCAACTAATGCTATATTTTTAGTGATACCTGATATTATCTGGGGTTCTCGGCGGTCGGCGGGATTGCGTTACTTATTCGCCTCTTATACGGGAATCCAAATCGCGGTTGCCTATTTATTTTCAACCAAGTTTAATTCCGTCAAACTGTGGCAACAGAAAACCTGGCGCGTTGTCTTTGTCTTGTTTCTGACAGTCGGGACAATTATGGGAGCGATCGACCTTCAAAAAGAAGTCACCTGGAACAAAAGCGACGACAAAGCCAGATTCTACATTCCCGCCGCTGAAAAGATTAACTTAGCCCCCAATCCGCTGTTAATTACCACAGAAGATCCCGTCAAAGTTCTCACCTTCAGTTATCGCGTCAAACCCGAAACCCAATTTCAGCTTTTCCGAGAAGAGAGACTTCCTGATTTTCCCGACAAGCGTTCTGTCTTTTTATTCAATCCCTCTCCGGTTTTACAGCAGCAAGTACAAGCCTTACCGAACACGCAACTCGAGCTTGTTGAAAATCGAAAAGACGAGCTAAAATTATGGCAGGTACTTCGCTGAAAATATAAAACTTGTAGGGAGTAACATCACCACAGAGACACAGAGAGTACAGAGGATTTTAATGCAAAAATACGAACGGGTAAAAAGTCGATTTTTAAATATGTCTAAAAAACAACAAAAACCAGATTCTAAACACTAAAGTTTTAGCAGAATTTTCCGTCGCAAAAAAATTTACTATAATTTATCTAATTCAAATTCGATCTTCTTGGCAAAGTAGCGGTAAAAAAGAAAATGACATCACGTAAAGTCTCAAAAAGCATTGCAATATCTCTTGAGATATTGCATAAAATAGAAACTTCAATTAATTCTGGAAAAATCGGCAATCTAGATGAATTTGTTGAAATGGCACTGCGTCGAGAACTTGAAGCAAGAAGGCAAACTGAAATTGATGCTGAATTGGCGGAAATGGCTAAAGATCCGGACTATATCCAAGAAGTGACGCAATTAGAATCGGAATTCGCTAAAGCAGACTGGGAGGCATTTGAAATTGGAGTAAACTAGGGAAGTGAGGAAAAAGCTCCGCTGTAACGCATCGAGTGACTGGCAAATTGACAAACGCCAAAATTGGTTAAAATCCCAAAAAATCTTGTATTATGAGTAAAATTAAAGCTGTTTTTGATGGAGAAGTGTTTCGTCCTTCGGAACCCATTGAACTCGAACCGAATACGATCGTTGAAATTGAGATTGAGACAGTAAATATGCCTGAATCCCAAGAAGTATCTTTTTTCGATGTTGTAGAATCTCTCAATTTAGAAGGGCCTTCAGATTGGGCAAAAAACTTAGACAAATACTTGTATGGACTTGAAAGTGACGAGGAAGGCTGAAGTTTTTTTAGATACTTCCTATATTATTGCTTTGGCAAACTTCTCTGATGAATATCATTCTCGAGCAGTTCAATTGTCTAGACAACTGAAATCCGAAAAAATTAAGGTTGTCACGACTAGAGGCATTTTGCTTGAGATTGGTAATGCTTTATCGCGGTTTCGCCTTCGTTCTCAATCAATTCAAATTTTAAGAATCTTAGAAAAAGATTCACAAGTCACCATTATTCCTTTGTCTGAAGCTTTGTATTTTAGAGCATTTAAACTATATAGCCAACGTTTGGATAAACAGTGGGGACTCGTGGATTGTATCTCGTTTGTAGTGATGGAAGACCATCAAATTCAGGCGGCTCTGACAGCCGACGTTCATTTTCGTCAAGCTGGTTTTCAAGCGTTATTGCTTGATTGATTACAACTATTAAAAATTATAAAAAATTGAATACTTTCGTCCGGAGCGAGGCTAAATTAGGAGCAAAAAGAGGATATATTCACCTCTATTTTTCACTCCAATTATGGGCAACCTCTCCATTGCGCTGCTGTTTGCAGCCTCCCTCACCCTAACCTCGCCGATTCTGGCGGCGGAATCCCCAGACGCTTCCACCATGAACGACACCACCGACGAAACCCTCAACGACTACGATCGCTATCGCCAAGTCCTCGATCGAACCACCTCAATGGTACGGGACGACGCCGCACGAGCGATCGCCAGCGAATACGGCCTCGATATCGTCAACGTCATGTGGGAAGATACCGGACGCTACGCCAATTCCGCCGTCGGACCGAATATCAGCGACTTGACGATTCAGGTTCAACAGCACAACCCCCGTAGCGACGAATACGAACTGCACCTGATGCCCGTCATCCGCTACCCTAACTTTAGCGACTTTACCGCCGACATTCCCCTCGATCGCTTCTCCCTTCTCGTGGGAAACGAACAGGGGGAAGACTTGCGCCGAGTTCCCCTGCGCGAGGTACTCGAGAACCTGCGAGACTACCTCCACGACCCCAATTCCTGGGACGGCGACAAGACTTCCCTCCTCGCCGAACGAGACAGCCACGTTCTCGTCAGCGCACAAGCCTGTTTTCTCCCCATTCCCCAAGGAGACAAAGCGCAGTTCAACCCTGTCCTCTTTAATTACCAATCTTACGAAGGCGACCCCGCCGTACTCACCATTCTCGCCACCCGCGAAGGAACCAGCGTCACCATCATCGACAACACTCGCGATGCGTTTGAAGCGGGTCAAACCTGGGGACAACGGCTGTTTTTCAACCAAAACGGCGATCGAGCCAGTCTCACCGGCCAGCGATCGAGCGATTTTCAAGCCGAATCTCCCGGCGACGCCTCCGACACATCCACCACCGAAGCCGCTGGAGAATCCGGGTTAAACATGGTGATGGTGATTCAAGTTCCCCTGAAACAAAAATACCCAATGCGGATACGCGGAGGGTTCGGCCAACTGATGGCGGTTCCCATGTCCGCTGAATACGAGGACGGTGCAGCCAGTAACGTAGAAGACGCCGTTATCGGACATGGAGAAATCGAAGGACCGTTTACGGAAATCGACGGACTCGCCATCCAGCGGGACCCGGATTTCCCGATTCGCGTCACCGTTCAGTTTTACAAAGCCACCGACAACGGTGTCGTCTCCGAAGCCGACATCGCCGACATTCACGAACAAATTACCCGCATTTACGTTGATGCGGATTACGTGGGAAGTCTCGTCGTGGACGACCGAAGCCAGCGTCTGACGGATTATCCGGGGTCTCACGAAGAACCGGAAGACTGGTGGGAGAAATTCTGGGAACGCCACCGCCAAAATACCGGAGAATCCCCCGCCGAAACACTCGAACGGTTGCGTCGTCTGTTTAACCAACAGCGTATTTCGGAGGATACATGAGCGACGAGACGACCTTACTTCAACGAGACCCCTTCGCAGACGGAACCACCGACGACCCAATCCTCGAAATTCGCACTTACGACGGAACTCGTAACAACCTGACGCCGGAACGAATTGCTTACGGCGCCTCGGGACAGCCGTTTTTACGGCGGTTTCCGCCGGAGTACGAAGACGGCGAGGCGGCGCCTGCGGGGGTGGGGAACCGCCAGCCGATTCCCATCTACACTCAAGAAGAGGTCGATCGCCTGACTGCGCTGGGTCGTACAGTTGTCCCCAATACCGATCCTGCCATTAACGCGCCGTTTCTGGAACTCGATCCCCCCGATCGCCCCAGTCCCCGCGTTATCAGCAACCTCCTGGCCGACCAAGATGGAGAGAGTATCCCCAACCGTCGCTACACTACGGATTTAACCTGGAGTTTCGGACAGTTCGTCAACCACGATTTGGATTTAGCCCTCGAAGGCTTTGGGGAAACCGACTCCAACCGCGACCTCTCCTTCCCCATCGATATTCCCCTCGACGATCCCGATTTCGGCGAAAATACTCCCGGTGCGCGTCCCAACAATCAGTTTCCCTTCGAGCGAGATGCGTTAGCTCCCGGAACTGGGGTGAACGATATCCCCGGAACGGGAGTGAATCGGATTACCGGATGGCTCGACCTCTCCACAGTGTACGGGTCGAACGTGGAAATTGCGCGGGAATTGCGATCGTTTTCTGGGGGACAACTGCGGGTGACTCCCACGGAAACGGGGGATTTGCTTCCCGTCAACAGTCCCAGTCCCACCCAGGAAGGAAAACCGATTTCCCTACCGGGAGCGTTTGAAGGAGTGGGATTCGCCGCTGGGGACGAACGAGTCAGCGAAAACAACAGCCTCGCCGCGCAACATACTCTGTGGCTGAGAAATCACAACCGCCTCGCGGCGGAACTGGGAGAACTTCACCCGGATTGGACGGACGAACAACTGTTTCAACGAGCCAGACAACTCAATATCGCTCAATATCAAAATGTCGTTCTCAATCAGTGGCTTCCGACGTTGCTGGGGGAAAATAACCCCAATTCGCTTCGTCCTTATACCGGATACGACGACAGCCTCAATCCTCAAACTAGCAATGCTTTCGTCACGGCGTCGTTCCGCATCGGTCATACCCTCGTCAGTCCGACGATTTGGCGTCTCGACGAAAACGGCGAAGTCGATTCTCGGGGAAATATCAGCTTTTTCCGCAATTTCGATGCTCCCGATGTGAGGGAAGGGAGCGATTTAGATGTGATTTTTCGCGGTTTGACCTCGAAGTTATCTCAAGATGTGGATACGAGGGTGGCTGACGATTTGCGAAACGCGCTCCCCAATTTTATTGGAGCGATTCCGATTCCCTTGGGTGCGGTGGGGTTCGATTTGGTGTCGGCGAATCTGCAACGGGGACGCGATCGTGGCGTGGCGGATTACAATCAACTTCGGAGAACGCTGGCTGAACAGTACCCGGAATTGGGAATTCGTCCGGTGACGAGTTTCGCGGAAATTACCTCCGACCCGGAATTACATGCAGCCTTAGAATCGGTTTACGGTACGGTTGAGGATATCGATCCTTGGATTGGGTTGTTAATTGAAGATCCGGTTCCGGGGTCGAGTTTCGGTCCGACGCAGGGGGCGATTTTTCGGGAACAGTTCGAGCGGATTCGCAACGCCGATCGCTTTTGGTTCGATCGAACTTTGGAGGAAGGGGGATTTTTTACAGCAGAAGAACTCGCCGCGATTCGCGATACCTCGTTTTCCGATATTCTCCAACGAAACACCGACATTGAAGAGATTCAAGACAATCCCTTTTTCTTAATGAAGGTGGGAAAAAGCGACCCTGAAGCCATGAACGGCGGGGTGGGAGCGGATTCGATTTTGGGAATGGCTGGCGATGACGAGATGTACGCTGCGGCGGGTGACGATGCGATCGCCGGAAATCAGGGAAACGACGTTCTCGAGGGCGAGTTGGGAAACGACGTATTGATGGGAGGAAAAGCCTTCGATCGCCTGTCGGGAGGTGAGGGAAACGACCGTCTCAACGGCGATGGCGACAGCGATACGCTCATCGGCGGTGCGGGATCGGATACGTTTGAATTCGGACGGGATGGGGTGAGATTTTCGGAATTGGGAATCGATGAAATTACGGATTTTGTCAGCGGTGAAGATGCGATCGCACTTTCGGCGGAAAGTTTTGTTTTACCTTATTCAGACGGAACGATTTCCGTGGAAACGGTCGAAGAAAATGCAGATAGGTCAGAGGCTGCGATCGTGTTCGATCGCACCACTGGCACGTTATTTTACAATCCCGACGGTCCGGACATCGGCTTCGATTTCGGCGGACAGTTCGCCACCCTACAACCGGGTTTGACGCTTTCTGAAGCAGATTTTCGAGTGGTGTGAATCCAAATTTAGGGGTGCATCTCAAAATCGTAAATCGATCGGGGTAATTTAGCTTCTGTTGGGTTTCGCGTTTGCTCCATCTAAGCTACCCTTTATTTTTTGATAGTTCGACCCTGAGAGGGTGATACGGAATCCAGTTTTGAAAAACCTGTTTTGCAGTCCTCGTCGTAAATTCCCTGTACGCCAGGACTTAAATCGATTTTGGGCAATCTCGTTAAAAGGGGCTATGGTGTGCGGATTCCGTATCAGGAGCGAGTCTTATCGCAATTCATCATAATCTTCTGATGACTCGAACAGCATCAAGAAAATGTCGATGAAATAATATTGAGAAACCCAAAAAGCCTCGGGAATTATTTAGCTGCTAAATCTTGACAATCGGCACAACTTAATATCCACCAAACTAAATGTGTGTACTGAGCGCACTCAAACCAAGTCAGTGTAAACATGAGGTAGGCGATAACAGCGATCGCCAATCGACGATAGGGCGATCGGTATAAACTAATCGAATAAAATATCCATAAGAGCGAGTAGATAGACGTTCCGATGATTCCAATAGAGACGAGGGAATCTAAAACGATATTATGTCCCTTACTCGACCGAATCAAATCCTGTCGAAAGCTGCCATCTCGGTGGAGATAGGTAAATTTAAAATCATCGATACTTACTATTTCTATCAGTCCAGGTGTCTCTTTGACGTGAATAAATGCCACGCCAAAGCCATCGAATCCCCACCCCCACCCAGGTCTTTCTCGAATTCCTTGAAGTGTCATGTCCCACAAATAAATGCGATCGGAGGTAATTTGTTTGGCGATCGAGAGTCCTGAAATTTGTTTGTTACTTGTTTGAATTCCCACCACGATCGAGCTAAGTAAAACGGCGATCGCAAGTTGTTTGTAATACTTTTGTCCGAAGTGATAAGCCAAAGATACCACAAGTGCCAGAATTGCCATGCGAGTTCCATTGAAAAGCAGCGCCAAGACGAGTAAACTGAACGCAAGAATGAAGTCTCTGCGTTTCAACCCGTGTTGCTGCCATAAGGCAAGTGCTAATGTGGCACTTATGGCCAGAACCACCGAAGCATGACCGCGATGAGAATAGAATCCGATCGGTTGGTGATTTTGAAAAATCGTACTGGCGAGAATATGGCTTTGAAGAAGTTGTCCAGATGTCGCAGTATAGTCGATTTTCCAGTTCACCAGTTGTGGAAGACTTGCTATGGCGAGGAGAACGCCACCGACGAGTAAACCGATCGCCTGCGATCGCATCAGTTGAGGAGATTGTTTCAGCAGTAGGCTATTGGATAGGGTGAACGCTGCAATCAGACACCAGTACAGCCAACCATCTCCCATTTCAGGTTGTCCGAAAAAAGAGCGATC